>CAMLEL010000016.1 GCA_946478935.1 uncultured Armatimonadota bacterium | reverse complement strand
CAACGCGAACTTCTTTTGCCAACCCTTGGGGCGCTTCTTCCACCAGTGGGCGACCATGCCCGTTTGGCTCAGGCTAAAAGCCGTAAACACGCCTACGGCATAGAGCGGAAGCAAGCCGTCCAGCTCGCCTTTGAAGGCCCACACAAGGATGCCTGCCGCGATCGCGAGGATGATGATTCCGTTGTGGAAGACCAGCCGGTCGCCTTGCCTGGCGAAGGGTCTTGGGAGGTAGCCGTCTCGAGCGATAAAGCTGGAAAGTCGGGGGAAATCGGCGAATGCAGTGTTCGCCGCCAAGATCAGGATGGCGAATGTTGCGAACTGCACGAAGTAGTACATCGGATGGTCCGCGCCGCCGAATGACCAAGCTGCAACTTGGGACACCACCGTCCGGAAATTCTCGTTGTCGGTGGTGTGAAGGGCCAAGGTGGGAACGTGTTGAACGACGTAGCCCAGCCCAAGAAACATCGCAATGAGGATAAATGCCATCCATTTCAGAGTGGTAATGGCGTTCTTGGCTTCCGGCGCCTTGAATGCTTGCACCCCGTCGCTTACGGCTTCCACTCCCGTCAAGGCCGTGCAGCCAGCGGCAAATGAGCGAAGCAAGATAAACCAGATGGGGAAAGATGCATCGATACCAATCAGGTTCTTGCCCTCGCCATTCTGTGCGACAACTTCCGGAACGACCGGCGGTGTTCCAATTGACTTGGAGATCCCAAAGGCAAGCACGCAGATCATCGCCGCCACGAATCCGTAAGTAGGAATCGCGAACAGCGCACCTGACTCTCGCACACCGCGCAGGTTCGCAAAAGCGACCAGGGCGATGAAGAACAGACACATTGGGATCAGGTAGTCGTGCAGCGACGGATATGCCGAAGTGATGGCGGCTACGCCAGCCGCAATCGACACCGCCACCGTCAGAACGTAGTCGATCATCAGGGCAGCCCCCGCCACCATGCCTGGCTTTGCGCCCAGATTGTCTGATGCTACGATGTACGACCCGCCGCCGGTTGGGTACGCCTGGATCGTCAGCTGATACGAAAGGGCTACGATCAGAATGAGGACGCAGACCGCGACCGAGATGTAGATCTGGTAGTGCAATGCCGCGATCGACATCAAGATCAGGATGCTGAGAATAGCTTCTGTCGCATAAGCAACGGACGAAAGTGCGTCCGACGCGAATACGGGCAATCCGATGAAAGGAGAGAGTCGTTCGTGACTAGCTCGGGATGTGGCGATCGGCCTACCCAAGAGAAAGCGCCGGATCGCACCCCAAGAAAAATTGCTATCGCTCATGTTCGCGTGACGACTCCGTATGATATCCGAACCGAGCGATGGTCAAAGCAAGCCCCGGGTATTCACGCATCAAGCTGCCAAGTCCGCAAGTAGTCAAGACTCTCCTTAAGGCAATGGAATGGGTCCTCGCCATAGGAATCGTCCTGTTCGACCGCGCATAGGGTTGTGCCAGCTCGTACGAGCATCGGAAGCGCCTCGCTCCAATCGATATTGCCGCGACCGATCGGCGCCATTCGCGCCTCATTTCCAACCATGGTCCGATCCTTCACGTGGACCATTGGCAGGCGTCCTGCAAGTTGGCCGATCGTTCGCTCCAAGCTGACGCCAGCGTGAACAACCCAATACGTATCGAGTTCGAAATGGAAACCAGCTTGACCTCTCTGCGCCATCACGTCGAACGGCCGTTCCCCAAGAGGGCCCATGCGTTCGAACTCGAGTGCATGGTTGTGATAAGCGAACATCAGGCCAGCCGCGCCAAGTTCTTCGATCGGTCGTGCGCAGTCGTCCACAAACCGGCGGTACCCGTCCAAACCCTCGGCACGATATTCGGCCGGGATCGACCCGATTGCCACCAGTTCCGCGCCGATCGTCCGGTGAAACTCGATACAGGAATCGGTGCGATGCTTGATTTCTTCCCAGGGCCGGTGTGTGAGAGGCGCCGCCATGCCAACCTCGTCCAACAACTCCCGGCAATCTTGAGCATCGACCTCCGGATTCTCTCCGGCCATACAGCCAACGGCAGAAAGTTGTACGGACTCGTATCCCATCTCTTTGAGATTCGACAGAGACTCCCTGAAGTCGGCCCGAGTCTTAGTGAACTCCCGAATCGTAAACAGTTGCGCGGCGAATCTCATGGGGTCTCATACCTCAGCCCAGGTCCGATCTCCGGTCGCAAAAACTGCGTGTAGCCGAGTCCTGCCAGCTTTGCTTGGAGTAGCTCGACGTCTTGAGAAAGAGCTATGACAGTTCCGCCCATTCCTGCTCCTGCCAGCTTGGCCGCCATCGCTCCAGATTCCATGCAATCCCGCACCAAGCGGTCGATCGCTTCTCCCGAACCACCCCAACCGGCGATGAGTTCTTGATTTCGATTCATCGTCGAGGCAAGCGTCATCAGGTCTTCATTCAACAAGGCAGCGCAACCCTTGCGACCCAGATCGGTGATCTCGTCAATCGCCGATTTAATAGATTCGTCACCGGCCAACCAGCGCTCGATAACCGGCCCATGGACGGATCCACTCAAGCGCTGGACGCCGGTGGTTACCAAGAGGAAGGGAAGGTCTGCGTGTATGCCTTCCATCCGCGCCAATGGGCCGACGTCCTCCGGCGACTTGCCAGAAAACTTCATTCTTTGAAGGCCACCGAATACTGCCATGTAGGCATCCTGGAATCCACACTGAACGCCCGCATCATGCTTCTCGACGTCACGCACCAGCTCCGCGAATGTGGCGCGTCCCTCATCCGATTCGAGATCGGGCGACTCCTTCCGAGCCGCAAGGACGCACGCGAGGGTTGCGGCTAATAGCGCCGTCGAACCGGCGAGCCCGCTTGAGCGTGGAACGTCTGAGCCCCAGCGAACTGCACCGCGCTCAATTGGAAACCTCTTCGTCGCTGCGAGCCAGAGTGTCGGGTCATCCGGCAAGATAGAATCGACCCCGGTTTCAATTTCACACCAAGCTCGGGCCGGCACGGAGCAGGACAATACGACTCCGCCGTAAATGTCGCTTGGATTGCCGACGACTCCGCACCGACCGGGCGCCGAGGCGCGCACGATCAAACGCCGACCTCCCGTACCGCATGGCGATATCCGCTGATGCTTCCACAGTCGAACCGGCGTTGGAGCGGCTGCGCCTGGATGTGCTTATAGGGCAGACCAAGTTTCAAGACCGCATTGATTAGGGGGGTCAAAGGTAGGTCCCGAACCGGATTCTCAAACATTTCCACTGCCATCAGGTTCAGAGCTTTGACGCTGAATCCAAACCGGCCTCCGATCGCATCTCGGCTCTCTGTCTCGTCAGGCTGAGGTTTCTCGAGGATGCGGGGCTGCCCGTTCGACATCTCAAAAATGCCATATTTCCGGGTCTCCGCATCCTTCACGGTTTCCGTGAACAGCACGACATCGAAACCTTCGGCCAACGCCCGTGCGATTTGCCTCGAAGGAGTTTGGGGATGGTAGAGCGCATCCGGGAGGAGCACGACCGCATCATCCTTGAGCCCAGCCAAAAAGACAGCAGGGGCCAGACCCGTGGGCTCCGGTTGAAAGACCAGTTTGGGGACGGGCTCATAAGCTTTCAGGAAGCGGTTGAGGTCAGGTTTGGCCTCCGATGTCACCACGACTGTCCTCTCCGCCCCTGAGTCGAGTGCCTCTTCCAAAATGTATTGAATAACGGGTCTGCGCCCAACTTCGGCGAGCTCCTTGGGTCCCCCGCCGGTGACGGCGCGCATGCGAGTCCCTTTGCCAGCCGCCGGAACGATCGCGATCACGGTCGTTAGGTGGCGGCTCCGATTCTCGACTGGAAGTACTCGGCGGTACGCAATAGACCCTGATTCAAATCGACCTTGGGCTGCCAGCTATTCAGAACCTGCTGATTTCGGGTGAGGTCGGGTCGTCGTTGCTTGGGGTCATCTGGCAAGGCCGGAAGGAACTCGATTTCGCTCTTTGAACCGGTCACCTGGAGGACGATCTTGGCAAACTCCAAAACCGTATGCTCGTCCTGAGTACCGATGTTGACGGGCTCATGAAAGTCTGCGTTGGCCAGCCGCCAGACACCTTCCACGATGTCTTCGACATAGCCGAATGATCGTGTCTGGGATCCGTCTCCGTAAACAGTGAGGGGCTTCCCGGTAAGCGCTTGGTGAAGAAAGTTGGGGACGACCCGGCCATCATCAAGGCGCATTCGAGGGCCATAGGTATTGAAAAACCGAACGATTCGTGTGTCCAACCCATGGAAATGGTGGTAGGCCATCGTCATGGCTTCTGCGTACCGCTTGGCCTCGTCATAAACTCCTCTTGGACCAATGGGGTTGACATTGCCCCAATAAGTTTCCGGTTGGGGAGAAACGAGCGGATCACCATAAACTTCGCTGGTACTTGCCAACATGAACTTTGCATTTTTGGCCTTGGCGAGCCCCAGCGCCTTGTGAGTGCCCAAAGCGCCAACCTTCAAAACCGGAATCGGCATACGCACGAAGTCGATGGGTGAAGCGGGACTGGCAAAGTGGAAGATGAAGTCCACCGGACCATCTACGAACAGAAATTCGGTGACATCCTGCTTGATAAAGCGGACGCGATCGCTCCCGGCGTGGTGGGCGATGTTGTCGGTGGAACCCGTCACCAGGTTGTCGATGATGAGGACGTCCCAACCTTCTTTGACAAGTCGATCCGTCAAATGTGAACCAAGAAATCCGGCTCCTCCAGTAACAACCGCGCGCATTCAACCATTGTAGCTACCAGGCTGAGTTCATTGCATCCGCCAACCTTGTTATAACTGCCAGATTACGGTGGCAAAGACTGGTGAAAGCGGTTGGTCCGACTGATGATGGCAATATCGGCCATGATTTTCGGAACGGAGTCCGAAAGGTTCGAACTCCGCATTTTTACCAGGTAAACATCGAAAGTCATTATGTCGGTCACATTACGCGACGTCGCCAAACACGTTAACCTTTCTCACGCGACCGTGTCGATGGTGTTGAACGATCGCCGCGACGTGGCAATCCCGGAGTCCACCCGACAACGCGTCCTAAAAGCGGCTCAGGAACTTGGATACCGCCCAAATCTGTCGGCCCGTGCCCTTGCATCTGGCCGGACCAACATGGTCGCCCTGTGGTCACCCAGTTCACTCAATAGCTTTTATTCAGAAATCCTGTTCGCCATTCAGCGATATGCGCAGGCTTACGGAAACGACTTGGTCTTTCGCGAAGTGGCATTTCATCCTGACCGGATGGCAGACAACCTGCGATCTCTCGCATTGCCGGTCGATGGCATCCTGGCAGTGGACTCCAAATACGCATTGGAAGCGATTCAAGATCAGCCGCAGCTAGTCAATAAGCCGATCGTCAGCATCGGGGTTTACACTTGCGATGCATTCGACTCGGTCCAAGTCGATCTGGAGGCTGGCGTTTACGCGGCCCTCGATCACCTTTGGACGACTGGCCACCGCCGAATTGGCTTTCTAAATGTCCAGAATGCCGTGGATGTGGATGATCCGCGGCATCGCGCATATGACGACTTTTGTCGCCGACACGGAATTGAGCAAGAGGTGATCACGGTACCTTCGGCGGTGCGCGAACGCGTACAGGAAGCGATCTGCGCCGTTGCCGAAGAAGGTCATCTGCCCGAAGCGCTGCTTTGCTACAACGACCACCTTGCGATGGGAGTGGTGAAGGGGCTCAAAGCGGCGGCAATTCCAATTCCGGATCGGTGTGCCATCGTCGGCTGCGACGGGGTGGCAGAGTCCGAGTACGTGGAGCCGCCCCTAAGTACGATCATTCAACCGATTGAAGCTATGTGCAGACTCGGCTGGGAATACCTTCGGTCGAGGATTGAAAACCCAGATTTGGATATTCGCCGCACCCGCTTGGAACCAGAACTAGTCATTCGTGGTTCAAGCGTTTCGGCCAATTGACCCGTTCAGACAGGTCACAGTACGGGCAATCCGAAGGTAAGGTCGACTTTTCCATGTTTTGGTACGTCTATTGCTATGCTTGACACGTTAAATCAAGTAGGATAAAGTATTGCAATTAACCGGGGGAGTGCAGCCGGTGATGTTTTTGAGGCTGAGTCCTCGGCGAGAGGAAGCAGCCTGTTCGGTTTCTTTGAGCAGGTTTTACAGATGGCGGTTACGCTTCGCGACATAGCAAAACATTTAGGAATATCTCATGCAACGGTCTCATTCGTTTTGAACAATCGAATGGACATGGGCATTACTGAGGCCACGCGGCAGCGCGTCATCGCGGCGGCTGAAGAGTTGGGCTACCGACCCAATCGAGCCGCTCGAGCGCTCACCACCGGCAGAACCGGCATGGTCGCATTTTGCTCTCCCGGCGGAGGCGATGGCTACCAGTCGACGATTCTTCAGGGGATCCAGAACGAGATGAAAGCGACCGACTACGAAGTCGTCGTTTGGCAGCCCACGACCGAGGCAGAAATCAAAAAGCAGCCTGCTGACCTTCATGTCGATGGGTTTTTCACCCTGGACCAATACCTTTCCGATGGAGCATTCATAACCGAAGACGGAAGTCATAAGGCGTCCATCAATATCGGCATGGTTCCCCGCGAAGGTTGGGATAACGTGATCGTCGACGTTAGCGAAGCCGCGGTCGAGGCTTTTCAGCATCTCATCAATGTCGGCTGCCGAAGGATCGCATTTCTTCGACCCATGACCGCCAACGAACCCAAAGACAGCCTTTTTACGACTTTCCAAAGGCTCAAGTCGACGCCTGGAATCGCAACGGATGAGATCCTCAGTCAGGGTCTCAACCGTCAAAGGGCGATGGAAGCCGTTCGTGACTTTGCTACCCGCTGGGGAACTCCCGACGGAATTCTTTGCGCAAGCGACGGTCTGGCGATCGCCGCCAAACGCGCCTTTGCCGAAATCGGTCTGAGAACCCCCACCGACGTCGCGATCGTAGGCTGCGGAGGCATCGAAGAAGCGGAGTATGCCTGGCCCCCTATCAGCACGATCAAGCATCCGATCCCTGAACTCTGCCAAACGGCCTGGGAATTCATGAGCCACCGCTTGGAATGGCCATCAGACAAGCCCCAAATCAAGACTTTCAAAGCAGAATTCCTGGCGCGAGAGTCGACGATCGGGTTCAAGCGGAAGCGCTAGGCACCGGGCTCGTCGATCTCGCCAGTTGCCACCAGCACCTGCACCGGATCGTAATACTCCCTGATGTGGGCGATCTTGCCATCGCGCGCTGTTACGATCGAAACGTAGTTCTGCCGATAAGGCTTGCCGGTCTCTTTCGAAGTTGAGCCGCCCGTATACTCAGCGATGATCACAGAGGGATCTTGAGTCTCGTAGATCCGGGGCTCACCGATTTCAATGTCCTTAAAGTAGACGCCGATATTGCCGAGAAACCGCAGAACCGCAGCCTTCCCATCCAACTTGCCCGTATGATGTTTGGGAGCATAGGGGAGGTCGATGACGACATCGTCGTGATAGATGGCGCCTTCATCCGGATTGCCCATTAGGGCGAGATGTCGTTTGAAAAGATCGGCGGTCGACATGTCCCGAGATTACCCATCGTCTGAACATCGAGCCGAGTCGTTCGTTTAAGCTCTGCTGGAGGTAGGTAATTACCAATGAAATTTACACTTATGATCGCGGCGGCAATGGCACTGTGCGTCGCAATTGCGCCCGCACAGGGCGGCCAGGGTCAACGCCAGGGCGGTCGTGCCGGATTCGGCATGATGGGACAAGGTCGTGGAGCCGGCGTCGGCGGCGAGTTGCAACTCGCATTCCGAAAGGACGTTCAAACCGACCTGGGCCTGAGCGCAGACCAGAAGACAAAGCTGGATGCACTTCAAGCCAAGCAGCGCGAGCTACGTGGCCAAGGTCAGGGCCAGCGCCGCAATCGCGGCCAAGCCGGTGCCGGTAATACTGGCAACACCGGTGGCTCAGGCGCCAATGGCGGCCGAGCCAATCGTGGCGGACAGCAGATGACCGACGCAGAGCGAGAGGCAATGCGAAAGCGAATGCAAGAACAGCGCGAGCAGAGCCGGAAGGATCTGGCTGCTATTCTGAACGACTCTCAGATGAAGCGGCTGGGTGAAATCCGAGTTCAACTGATGGGCGCCCGAGCGGTCCAGCAGGAAGAAACTCAAAAGGCCCTCAACCTGACCACCGCGCAAATCACGCGGATCAGCGACCTGCAGGAGAAACAGCGCGAAGCCAACCAGGCGCTGATGCAGAAGGTGCGAAATCAAGAACTCAGTCGCGAAGACGTAACCAAGTCGATCGAGAACAACAACAAGGTCCTCGATGCTGAGTTGCTCAAAGTTCTCACCCCCGAGCAGTCTGCCAAGCTGAAGGAAATGGGCGGCAAGCCATTCAAGGCTGATCCACCCCAGGGACGCGGCGGACGATAGCTCCTGTACCTTCCTCCCCTTAAGCGTCAAAGGGCGATAAGGTAAAGCTGGCGGCCAAGAAATTGGCCGCCTTTTTGATTACAGATCGAACTGTATTCCCTGCGCCAAAGCCGGTTTATCTCGACCATAAAAAGTCGTGCTCGTTTGGCGTCGCATATATGCCTTCCAGGAGTCGGAGCCAGACTCGCGGCCGCCTCCAGTTTCCTTTTCGCCGCCAAAAGCGCCGCCAATCTCTGCGCCGCTCGTGCCAATGTTCACGTTTGCAATGCCGCAATCGCTGTGCCGCTTAAAGTATTCAGCGTCGCGCACGTCCGTGGTCATGATCGCTGAGCTCAAACCTTGAGGCACGGCATTATGAATCATCAATGCTTCCTCCAACGTTTGATACGGAATCACATAAGTCAGCGGGGCAAACGTTTCTACATGTGTCTCGTTTGGCTGCGAATCGAGCAGCACCACGGCGGGCTTAACGTAAAATCCACCGGATCCGACCGACACGCGCTCTCCGCCCACTACCGATTGGGCAATCGGCCGAACGGATTCCAGCGCCCCGTGGAAGTTTTGGTAGGCAGCTTCGTCGATCAGCGGTCCGACCAACGTGCCGTCAACTAGCGGGTCCCCGACCTTCTGTTCGCCAATTTGGTGATAGGCCGTTTCCAGTGTGCTGAAGACCTTGTTCACGAGGCTCTGGTGAACAATGACGCGGCGGGTCGAGGTACAGCGTTGCCCCGCCGTGCCTACGGAGCCAAAGAGGATAGATGGTATGGCGACTTCCAAGTCCGCCGACGGCGTCACGATAATGGCGTTGTTGCCACCCAGTTCCAGCAGTGAGCGTCCAAACCGGGCTGCCACCTTGGGGCCAATTGCACGGCCCATTCTCGTGGATCCCGTCGCACTGATCAGTGGAATTCTTCGATCCTCCACTAGCCGGGTACCTTGCTCGGCAAGCCCGATGACGACTTGGCTCAGTCCGGCAGGAGCCTCTGGAAAGTCTTGGCAGACCTGGTCGAGAAGAGCTTGACAGGCCAAAGCCGTCAAGGGAGTTTTCTCGCTTGGCTTCCAGATGCACGAGTTTCCGCAAACCAATGCCAGGGCTGAGTTCCATGACCAAACAGCCACTGGAAAATTGAACGCGCTGATAATCCCAACTGGACCAAGCGGCAGCCAGTTCTCCTGCATTGAGTGCTCGGGTCTCTCGCTGGCGATCGTCAGTCCGTAAAGTTGGCGGCTCAGCCCG
Organism: uncultured Armatimonadota bacterium; assembly: GCA_946478935.1. The sequence goes on along the minus strand of CAMLEL010000016.1, from coordinate 5,335 downwards.
ACCGCAAAGTCGCAAATGTCGATCATCTCCTGAACTTCGCCCCGGCCCTCTTCGAGAATCTTGCCGCACTCGATGGTCACCAGTCTGGCCAAATCCTCTTTGTGGTCACGCAAGAGTTGCCCCAGTCTTCGCACCAGTTCTCCGCGACGTGGCGCCGGAACTTCACGCCACTGTTCGAACGCACGTACCGAGGCTGTAATCTTGGCGTCGATGGTTTCGGGACTATCCACGCTTAGCCTGGCGATCTCCGATCCATCGATCGGAGTGGAAACTAGCAAATCGTTGCCGGAATACTCTGAAATTCGCGGGATCAAGGACTCAACCAGACGACGGAAATCGGACATGCGAATAGTATGATCTGCAGGATGTTCATGGCAGGAGAATTGAAATGATCTGGTTTGTATCCGGACCCCCTGGTTCCGGCAAGACGACTCTCGCTGAACACTTGCTCGCTCAATCTGAGCGTGGCATGCATATCCCCGTCGATGACCTACGTCTGTGGGTGAAACCGGGCCTCTCCGATTCTGTTCCTTGGACGGAGGAGACTGAGCGCCAATTCCAAGTGGCAGAACGTGCCGCGATTGGAGTTGCTTCCGAGTATGCGTCGGCTGGTTTTGAAGTCGTTGTGGATCACTGCCGTCATCCCGAAAGGCTGAATCAAACGATTGGCGATCGGTTGGTTGGCCATGAGGTTCGGCGAGTCCTCTTGCTGCCCGAGCTCGAAATCAACCTGAACCGGAACCTGACCCGAACGAATAAAGACTTCGACCCGGGGATCCTGGAAGACACGATCCGATTCACCAATGCCGCATATCGCACGGACATCCCACCCGATTGGTACGTGATCGATAACTCAACGCTGGGGTCCGAAGATACCGCTGCTCGTCTACAGGCCCTACTTCGTGGTCCAGATTCAACATTTAAGTCACGTGTATCGAATCTGGCCTGACGATGATCCCTAAGCCAACAAGAATGAAGGCATTCCATGAGCCTGCTTCGCAAGCTGTTCCACCGCAACGCCGAACCATCTATCGAGGACTCGTATGCCGAGTTTGAGCAATCGTTTTTTCTGAAGCCCGGCCTTCTTTTCATGGATCATCTGAGGGATGAAGGAGTCACCGAAATGGTTCGGTGGCTACAACCCGACTCTGGAGAGCCCGAGCCAAAAGCCTTCGTCAGAATGGCCAATGAAGCCACCCGCCTGGGAACCAATATTTGGCAGCAGAATCGAATCTACATGAACTTTGACGGTGGTGAGGATCGTAGCGGCGCGCCCAGTGAGTGGAGTCAGCGATGCCTCAGCGTGCTTGCCCAAATCCTGGCGATTCCGATCGTGGCCTACTACCGTGAATCGCCGGAAGGCGAACTGATGAAACTTGAATTCGAACCCTGAGACCTTCGCAAATCGGGAGATAGGGCTTACAATATCGCGAGATGGGACAGGGTGAACGAAGGTCGTTCCGGCAGTGGGCGTTCGATCTGTTGGATCCAGACCCCAACCCACCCTTCTATGAGAGGGTTTTCAACACCTTTCTAGCCGTTCTGATTGTCCTAACCGTCATCGGGATGATCCTGGGAACAGTGCCCGACCTCCACGACGGCCTCGATCCGTGGCTGAGGCTGCTCCAGACCGTCTCCATCGTGGTCTTCGGATTGGAATACCTGGGTCGCGTTTGGGTTGCCCCGATGCGGCCAGATGCGCCACCAGGGGTTGCTGGGTACACGTCATGGATTTTATCACCCTTGGCTCTGGTCGATCTATTGGTCTTGGCGAGCATGGTGATTCCAGATGTGCCGGATGCTCTCGGCGCGCTTCGCGGTCTGCGATTGCTTAAGCTCTGCTCTCTCATCAAGCTCGGCCGGGTATCGCCAGGTCTCAGGCTGATCGGGCAGGTGATTTCAAGCCGACTGCCTGAATTGCGAAGCCTCATCGTCGCGATTTTTGTGATGGTGACAATTGCTGCAAGCCTTTTGTATGCGGTTGAATCCGATGCCGGCACCAAGGGTTTCGAATCGATTCCACATGCTATGTGGTGGGCGATCGTCACGCTGACTACGACCGGTTACGGAGACGTTTTTCCAGCGACGCCGGTCGGGCGCCTTCTGGCCGCCATCATCATGTTGCTCGGAGTGGGTGTGGTAGCGCTACCGGCTGGCATCATCGCCAGCGGCTTTGCCGAGGCGGCCCGAAAGCGAAATCAGGGTCTCGACAAGGATCCGCGTCTTGAGCAGCTGCAAGATACGATGGAGCTTCTGATCCCGCACATGAATCCCGATGCGCAAGCCATTGCTGAGCGAGCCTTGCAAAACAGCCGCAGCTAGCGTCGATGCGAGTGTTCGTAGTGCGATACGAGCGGATCGCCGCCAAAATCTTCGGCCCTGTTTCGCCAAACCGTGTGAATATGATTCCCATTGTTCTGGGTGTTGTCATATTCAATGAGCAGGTCCTTACCCAGAATTCGGTAATAGTGGGGACCATCCGGCTCTGTTTTGCCTGCCCAGGCAAAGACCAGGTCGCGGGTCTCTACTGATTCAATCTGCTTCATCCGGCGAGCCTGCTCCTCGCGACTTTGTACCGTCGTATGGGCGCGCATCAAGTCCAACAATAGGGCTTGTTGAGAGTCCGTCAGCTTGGACCATCGAAGACCTGCCCGGCTCTCAATCATTGCCCGGCGAGTATTCCCGGTCACGATGTCTCCGAACGTTCGTTCGGAAAGCACTGCGAGCTTCATCTGGTCTGGGTCGAGGGACTTCACCAGCTTGAATGCCAGATCCTTGGTCTCACCAAGAATCTGGGATCCATCTTTGGGATGCCTGGCTGGGTTCGAACCCAAGAATTGCGGCGTGCTGGAGATCAATCGGCCATCCGAGTAAAAGAAGGAAAGCGACAGATGGTGGCCCTCATATCTCCAACCCCAGGTACCCGTGGGGGTGGGTGTACCGAAAAATGAGAAGAAATAAAGGTCTTCGTCGCGGCTCGGATTACCCCTTTCGATCTCGCGCAGGATCGGCTCCAAGGCGCGGATGGCCTCCACCCGCGCATAGCCCACATCACTCAAGCTCGCCTTTAACAAATTGTGGGCGAGCCTGCGCTGAGGTTCTGCCAGATCCTTCCAGGAAACACCGTGCCGAGCCCGAGGCACAAAATGCCACTCGAACTTGCGTTCGGAAGTGTAGGGCAGGACCGCCTCTTGACGCTGGTCGTTGTCCAGCGCGGCAAGAAAAGCATTCGCCTTTGGTTCAGCGCTTGCTGAGGACGAAAGCGTTATGGCGGCAAGAATGTGGATCACACGACCATTCTAATCGAACAATTCGAAGGCGAATGGCCGTGTGAAACTAGAGAGGGGTCGGCGGATGGGATTCAGAACGATCACCAACCGCCCGTTTCACCTTTTCTCCCAGGTTGTCGACTGCGGACTGAGCAGAATCGACCATTGCGACAGCCTTGTGGCGAACGTTCTCGCCCATGCTACCGAGGTATTCGCTCGATTTGTCACCGAGCTCGCGGGTCTTCCCAACAAGTCGGTTGAATTCTCGCTCCCGGTACGTCGCATAGAGGATTGTTCCCGCTACTCCGGCTGCGATTCCGATCAAAACCGCACCTAAACTCATTCCGTGATGCATATCGTTGCGTTGTTCGTACATCTCATTTCATTGGACTCGGGTTCGCCCAATCGGTTCGGCCCCAACTGGGTCGGAAGTGCGCGTTTTTACCGTTTTTTGCAATTCGGCACGTAGGACTTCATCGCTCCCACGCAGCAGAACTCGTTTCAGAAACATGCGACACCGAAGATTTATGGCGATTGCGGGTCTCGGCTTGGCGGCCATCGCAACCATCACAGGCTGCGACAAGGTCGCTTTGACAAGCAAGGACAGCGGGCCAACGACCGCAAAAGTAGTTAAACAGGATCTGACTGGATATGCCTTCTTTGAAGGCAAAGTTGTTGCACCCCCTGGTTCGACGGCAACGGTAGTTTCGCCCTATGACGTGGCGCTTGGCGAAGTGCCCGTCACCCAGGGAAAATGGGTGGCGCGGGGCGCGACGATCGCGACAATGCAGCTTCCAGACCTCAAAGCTTCGGTGGATCAGGCTGAGTTGAATCTGAAATCAGCCGAATCCTCCTACGCGGCGGCCAAGGCGCAGCACGATGCTCCGATTCGCGAAGCTGAGCGCGCGCTGGCCGATGCTCGAGCTGCCGAACGCAAGGCAAGGGAAGACGTGCAGATGGGAATCAGCGCGGACTTGGTAGCGGCCACGGAGATGCGGAAGCAGGCTGAAGCGGCGGTGACTCAGGCCAAGGCATCCATGAATGCTCAGCTTCTTCCCGAAAAGCAAGCGGTGGACATTGCCGCCGAGTATCTGAAAGACGCCCGGGCGGGAGCCCGGATGGCCAATATCAAGGCTCCGATCGCCGGTACCATCACCATGCTCGAAGCCAAAGCGGGCTTGGTTGTTGAGGCCAAGCAGCCGCTCGCAACGATCGTGGACCTTGGCGCGATTCGAATTCAGGGAACGCTGCCGGCAACATTGTCGGACAGGGTTGAGAAGGGCACCAAGATTCTCATCGCCCTCGAGGGGCAAAACTCGGATCCGTTCTTCGGTGAAGTGAAAGAGAAATCGATCCTGCCGCCAGATTCGGGCCAGGAAAGTGCCGGTTATCTCGTGGTGATTGACTTCAATAATGAGAAGGGCTGGGTTCAGCCTGTATCAACTATCAAGCGTCTCGGCGTTGAGACAGGCAAGGTCGAAAATGCGATGGTCGTTCCTGTTGGAGCAGTTGAAACCAATGGCGGCAAGGCGACCGTTCAAGTGCAAAAGGGCAGCGAATGGGTTGCCACACCCGTGGAGACCGGACTCTCCGACGGCGCCCTGATCGAGATTAAGTCGGGCCTGAGCGAAGGCGATGTCGTGAAGCTCCAGTAAGAGTTGTGCGGCGGTCCCGGAGTGAACAACGCATGGGACCGCCGCGTCAAGGTTATCGGCCGACCGCCCCTGCACCTTGGATCAGGTCACTCTTTAGTTCCAACAGCCCCTTGAGCTGATGGGAGAATGAGTCCAGAACCGCAGTGACGAAAACGTACTCCGCCGGAGTCGTCCAACCGGGTCGTCGCCATTCGCGAACGAGCTTTCGCAGATCGTCCTCGTTGCTTAGCTTGGCCAGCATGTCGCTGATGACGTCCACTTTCTTGTCAAGTTTGTCGATGTCGATTTTGTGGGCAACTTGCATTGCTTTCCTCCTTTATCAGGCTACGGGGGCTATCCTTGACCCCCGCATTTTTGCCTGGATAATCACCATAAAGCAGGAACTCACCTGCCAAGGACCGACATTGGTTA
>CAMLEL010000015.1 GCA_946478935.1 uncultured Armatimonadota bacterium | reverse complement strand
CCCTGTCGCGTTGATCCTTTTTGCGTTGATTGCAGGCTGGACCTTTTACCGAGAGAAATTGCTCCGTCCCAAGTTTCGCGGGCATTGGCCGTTGGGAATATTGATTCTTGCGGCGGTGATCGCGACTTGGTACGTTCCTGCGTACTTGGCAAACGGGGAACTCTTCGTTCAGAAGTTTCTCATCGAGCAGAACATCGGGCGGTTTACGGGAGGAGATAAGGCGCACACCATCAAGGCGGCGTGGGCTTACATCCTATACATCCCGGTGATCCTGATCGGGATGATGCCTTGGTCTTTTTGGATCTTGAGCGCGTGGCGGTCCAAACCTGCTCCGGAGCCGAATGAAATCGGCGGTCCCAGCGACATTCCTAACAACGCTGATGGCTTCCACCGCTACCTCCGGGCTTGGGCGCTGATCATTTTCCTGTTCTTCAGCATTTCCAGCGCCAAACTGCCGCACTACGTGCTGCCCGTTTTCGTGCCTTTGGCAATGCTGCTGGGCTCCCACTTTGCCATGCGCTGGCGCTTGGAAAGCCCAAAGTCGCTAGCCGTACCCATCGTTTGGACTCTGGTCGTCGCACTCCTTGTCAATGGCGGCATCCTTTGGTGGTACCAGGCTAGTGGCCAAGCCGAGGCACACGCTTTCGCCCGGTACATTCGCGCCAACAGCCTCCACCAGGTCCCGCTCACTGTCGCTGTCTTCCAAATGCCCCGCCGAGACAAGTCGCTGGGGACCGGTAAGCCAAAGTTACAAGAGACGAGCCTCCCCAGTTTCCTGCTGTATTTGGACGGAACCGTCGACGAGACCGAAACTGCTCAGGAAGTTGTCGAGGGCAAGAGCCACTGGCTATTCACGCGCAAGGGGCGGATCACGCCAGCGGTTGGGTCGGAATTCCAGAAACTCGGAGTCCAACTGAGCCCAGTCGGACCAAGCGGGGAGAATTTCGAACTATTTGAATTGTCGACGGCACGTCGATAAGTCGCGAGGTTGTGTGCGATAGGAGTGTCGCTCCTACGGCTTTAGGGCGATGACATGAAACACGTGCCAATGCTTGGCCGTGCCCTGGCTTGTCGCGCCGTCTTGATCGGCTTCCTCAAGGTGCAGGATTTCCCAACCGGAGAGTAATCGGTCGACCTCGTCGCGATGATGGACAATGCAACGATCCGCCCAATCGTCGTGCGGGCCCATCAGAGTGGTCAGCAAAAGTCCGCCGGGTTTGACCGACGTCCCAATCATTTGCCAAATACGATCAAAGTCCTCGCGGGAACGGATAAAGAACAGGCTGAAGGCAGCGACAACCAGGTCGTAACTTGCGGGCGCCAGCGAGACGCCTTCCAGCATCGACTCGACAAGTTTCACTCGGTCGCGATTCTCTTCGTTTAGTCGTCCGGCGACGAACTTTAAGGCGTCGGGGTTGCCATCCACGGCTTCGACTTCCCAACCTTTCTCCGAAAGCCACACCACCGCATGCCCGACTCCGCACCCCAGGTCGATTGCCCTGCCATCGCGGGGCAAATGCGGCTCCAAGACTGCAAAGAGCGGATGAAGGGGCTTTTCGATCGTCGCCTTCAGATAGTCAGACCATTCGCCGATGGGGTTTGGGGGCAGAGTCATATTGGATTATCCTCTTAGGAGTATGGCAACACGACCCAAGGACACGACGCGGGACGACACGATTCATGCGAGAACCGGCAAGACGCGCAAGGATTGGTATTCAATTATTGATGCATTCGACTGCCGCACCAAGGGGCACAAGGCGACGGCCGAATACCTTCAACAATTCCATAAAGTGGATGCTTGGTATGCGCAGGGATTGACCGTGGAATATGAACGGGACCATGGGATTCGCGAAGTCGGGCAGCGCTGTGACGGAATGTTCGCGGCCACCGTCTCACGTACGATCAATGTACCGATCCAGCGAGTTTGGGACGCCTGGGCGGATTCGGCCCAGGTCTCGAAGTGGTTCACGACGAACGCCAATCAAGACTTTCGCGAGGGCGGGATGTACGACAATGGCGACGGAGATCGAGGCATCTACAAGCGGATCGTGCCCTTGAAGCGGCTGATTTTCACCTGGGAGAACGAGAAGCACTGCCCGGGTACGCGGGTTGCCATCGACTTCGTTTCCAAAGGCGAGTCGAAGACCGGAATCGTGATTACCCACGAGAAGCTAGCGGACAAGGCCGGTTCGGACGAAATGAAGATGGGTTGGAACTGGGCGCTTACGTCCCTTAAGTCCTATCTCGAAACTGGGACGCCGGTGAATTACGAAGAATGGAGTCAGAGTCAGCCTTGAAAGGGCTGAATCTTGATAGTGTACTTGAAACCAGTCCCACTTGGTTCGACGTATAACGCCATACTAAACGCTATTCGATTCCACGGAGGAATTACTTGATCTTAAGCACTGCTTCGCTGGCGCTCGCCATGATCGGCCAAACACCCGCACCGGAAATGCGGCTGATGCGGTGGCCCAGCATTCACGGAGACAACGTTGTTTTCACCTACGGAGGCGATCTGTGGACTGCCAAAACCGACGGTGGCTATGCCCGCCGACTGACCTCGCACCCCGGACTTGAGTCCAATTCGCGAATCTCGCCGGATGGCAAATGGATCGCGTTCACAGGTAGTTACGATGGCAATCCAGACGCCTATGTGATTCCAATCGACGGTGGTGAGCCCAGGCGTCTCACGTTCGAGCCGAACAACGATAACGTGATCGGTTGGACAGCAGAAGGAAAAGTCATGGTCGCCTCAAACAGCGGCAACTTTCTGCAGAACCAGCAGCGGCTCTGGCTGTTGAACCCTGAGGGCGGCCCCGCAGAATCCACAAAGGTTCTTGAGATCACCCAGGGATCGTTCCTTCCCGACGGCAAAACCCTGGTTTACAACCGGATGGGATCCTACCCCTTTAACTGGCGTCGATATCGTGGAGGCACTCAAGGTCGGATTTCCCTCTTCGATCTCAGTTCCAACAAGTATTCCGAGCTGCCGAGCGCTCGCGAACAGAGTTACTTCCCCATGGCCGTGGGCAACTCGGTTGTCTATATCAGCGACAAGAACGCGGGAACCCTAAATTTTTATCGCTATGACCTGGGCTCCAAGAAAGAGACCCAACTCACCCGCTTTAACGATGCGGATATCAAGTGGCCACAGACCGATGGCAAGAAAATCGTCTACGAACGAGACGGGTATCTGTGGACCTACACGCTGGATGGCGGTCGCGTTGAAAAGCTCAACCCGCTCCTGAGAAGTGATCACGTGACGGCGCGTCCATACCTAAAGCGCTTGGGAAGCGAAATCAGTTCTATCACCTTGTCACCCAGCGGCAACCGAATCGCGGTGGAAGCACGAGGCGAACTCTTCAGCCTTCCCGCCAAATCCGGCGAGACGCGGAACTTTACCGGCACTCAGGCAAGCCGTGAACGCTTCCCATCTTGGTCGCCGGACGGCAAGACGATCGCGTACGTAAGCGACGCATCTGGCCGCTATGAGGTCTACACTCAGCCTCAAATGGGCGGACAGCCCACTCAAATCACGAGTGTAGATATCGTTCCCAACGGACTCGAGTGGAGTCCTGATGGCAAGCTCTTGGCGATTCCAACTGAAACCAATGAACTCTACGTGCTCGACGTAGCCACCAAGAAGGTTTCTCAAGTCTTCAAATCGCGCTATGGCCAGTTCGGGGGTGGCAGCTCATTCGACTTTGCCCCCGATTCAAAGTGGATTGCATACATTGATCAAGCCAAGAATGGCTTCGGGCAAATCTACCTGTACGAAATTGCGACGGGCAAGTCGACGGCCGTGACAGACGGATACTACGACGATTCGGCCGTGAGTTTCGACACCGGCGGGAAGTGGCTCTACTTTGTTTCTCGGCGGACGTTCACGCCCTCCTTTGGCGATTACGAATTCAGCCTCAAGGTGCAAAACGCTCAGCGGCTATATGCAATTCCACTCTCAAAAGAGACCGCCAACCCCTATATCTCAAAGGGAGATGAGGAGCCAGCCGGCCAGCCAGCGACTCCGCCGGCAGCCGACAAGACCGTCCGAATCGATTTCGAGGGCATCGCCGATCGAGCGATCGTATTGCCGTTGGGCAACAGCAACTATCCCGGACTTTTGGGCCTGGAAAATGCGCTGCTGTACGTCGAGGGCGGAGCTTTCAAGAAGATTGATATGGGATCGCGAGAGGCCCAGACAATCATAGCTGGCATTACCGGACCGGTTTCAATCAATGCCTCTCGCAACAAAATGGCCTACACGGCTCAAGGCACGCTCGGGATCATTCCCATCCAGCCGAATCAACAAGTTGGCACAGGGCGCGTTGACACGAGCGGGGTCAGTGCGATCATCGATCCTCGAAAGGAATGGACTCAGATCTTCTGGGATGCATGGCGTTGGGAAAAGAACCACTTCTACGATCCCAACATGGTCGGTCTTGATTGGACGGCCGTCGGTCGTCGTTATGCGGAATATCTGCCCTATGTATCAACCCGACAAGATTTGAACTACGTTCTCGGCCTTCTCTTGGGCGAACTGGGGACCGGGCACTCTTACGTCCAGGGCGGTGACTTTGGGAACATGGGAACCTCCATTCCTGTTGGTCAGCTTGGCGCAGATTACGAGGTCGTGGGCAACAACGTCCGATTCAAGAAGATCTACCGCGGCGCAAACTTCGACGAGTCTCGCCGAGGTCCTCTTGGCGAGCCTGGGGTCGACGTGCGCGATGGTGACTTCCTCCTCGAAATCGACGGCAAGCCTGTCGATAAGAACACCAATCCAAATGCTCTGCTAGTCGATCGAGTTGGCAAAACGGTGATCCTTACCGTGAACTCCAGCCCTTCGACCTCTGGTGCACGGAAGGTGAGAATTCGTCCGATTGGCAACGAAGCGCAGGTTCGATACCATGACTTTGTCGAGTCCAATCGCAAATGGGTCGAGAAAATGTCTGGTGGACGAATCGGATACATGCACGTTCCGAACACGGCCTTCGAAGGAGCGGTCGAGTTTACGCGCGGATACTGGAGCCAAACTGACAAGGACGCGATGATCGTCGATGAGCGTTGGAATGGCGGCGGTTACATCCAGCCATGGTTCGTCGATACCCTGGCACGCCAGATCAAAGCCGGAATCCAAATTCGAAATGCGAAGGAAGATGCCTTTGATGCGGTTGCGATTGAAGGTCCGAAAGTGATGTTGATCAACGGTTATGCGGGTTCGGGCGGCGACTTTTTCCCTTGGATGTTCAAGACTCAAAAAGTCGGTCAGCTGATCGGCACCCGAACTTGGGGTGGTCTCGTCGGAATCTCCGGCGGCGCACCGCTGGTCGATGGTGGCGGCGTGACCGCTCCAGAGTTCAGCATCTTCAACCGGGACACCATGGAGATCATCGCGGAAAACACGGGCGTGTCTCCCGACATCGAAGTGGATGCCCGACCCGACCTGATCGCGCAGGGACGCGATCCGCAGCTTGAGAAGGCGGTTGAGGTGCTCCTAGAGCAACTCAAGAAGTACACGCCGAAGAAGAAGCGGTTCGACATCCCGAAGATTGGAAAGGATGGCAGGATCGGCGGTTAACAAAAGAAATTGGCTGGGAGCGGAAAAGCTCCCAGCCCTTTTAGTCTCGGCGAGTCCAGCGCCGTTTGATTTCTACGATTGAGCGAACGGTCATCAAGGATCCCACAAGAGATGCGATCAGCAACACTGGACCAAAGACAAAGATCAGTCCCAGACTCTCGGTTAGTTGGATGTAGCGGCTGACCAGAAACACGATCACGAGGGTGATCACCCCATTAAGGCCTTTGAGAAGCACCTGCGACATCGGCTCGGGAGTTTCAGCGTCCTCGATCCTTCGGGCCAAGTCTGAATCTGCGCTGGCGGTTTCCACAATCCATTCTGCGAGTTCTCTGCTGCAGCCCCGCTCAACCAAGCGCTCCACGATCGTAAGCGTGTCGATCCGATAGTAATGCAGCATCGCGGCGACCCGCCGCAAGCGGTGATATTGCAACCGCCCAATCTGCTTTAACTCGGCCCTGAGGTTTTCAGGTTCATGAACCATCCACCTATAAGACGTAAGCAACGGCACTTGCGATCTTGGGTCAGGAAGAATGGACCATTAGCGGACCCTACCCTAATATCCGAATCACTTCGCAGTGTCCAAACCCATCGTCTACGGGTACCTTCCTTGCGGATGGAAACGGGACACATTGGAGTGGATGAAAGCGGCAAGGGCGACTTCTTCGGGCCGTTGGTAATTGCGGCTTGCTACGTGGGTCCCGAACACTTGGCCGAGCTCGATGGCGTCAAAGACTCCAAGAAAGTCTCTGATGCTTTGGCCGCCAAATTGGCCGGAAAAATTCGGGCCGTATGTCCCCATGCCATCGTAGCCATCGGTCCGTCCAAATACAACGAACTTTATGCCAAGTTCAACAACCTGAACTCGCTTCTGGCCTGGGGCCATGCCAGAGCGATTGAAAACGTTCTGGAACAATGTCCAGCCACAAAGGTGATCTCCGATGAATTTGCCAAAGGTGGGTTTGCCGTCAAGCGGGCGCTATTTGAAAGAGGCAAGTCGCTGGAGTTTGTTTCCGCCGTGCGGGCGGAACAGGACATCGCCGTGGCGGCGGCATCGATCCTAGCCCGAGCTGAGTTCTTGCGCCGACTCAAGTCACTTGGCGACGAGTTTGGCGTAACCCTACCGAAAGGCGCATCGGCAGTCGTGGAACCGGGAGTCCGCTTTGTGGAGAAGTTTGGGGCGGAGAAACTCGGACAAGTAGCAAAGCTCCACTTCAAAACGTCCGGCCAAGTACTGGAGAAGGCAGGCATACGGCGTTGAAGGTCGTCGACATCATTGCCAGGAAGCGAGACGGCAAGGAAAACACCGTCGATGATCTGCAATACATCGCAAGGGGCGCCGCTGATGGTTCAATCCCGGATTATCAGCTGAGCGCCTGGTTGATGGCCGCTTACCTGAATCCTCTGAATGAGCAAGAAACAGCCTGGCTGACGAAAGCCATGGCCGAAAGCGGAACTCGAATCGACCTGACGGGGCTTCCCAAACCTTGGGTCGACAAGCACAGCACAGGAGGGGTTGGAGACAAAACGACGCTTGTTCTGCTGCCAATACTGGCGGCCTGTGGACTCACGGTTGTCAAAATGAGCGGGCGCGGGCTCGGCATCACGGGCGGCACGGTCGACAAGCTTTCGTCCATTCCTGGCTTTCGTCTAGACCTTACTGCTGAAGATATGAAGACTCAGGCTGCGCGAATCGGCCTCGCGCTCACGGGTCAGTCTCCCGATCTTGCCCCCGCCGACAAGGCTCTATATGCTCTCCGGGACGTGACGGCGACAGTTGGATCGATCCCATTGATTGTGAGCAGCATCTTGAGCAAGAAGATCGCGGGTGGAGCTGAAACGATCGTCTTGGATGTCAAGTGCGGCTCAGGCGCCTTTATGTCGACAATTGAGGAGGCAAATGACCTTGCTGATTCGTTGGAGGCGACCGGTCGGATTCTAGGGCTTTCCATTACGGCATCCATCTCCGACATGGGGCAGCCGCTTGGATCGGCAGTGGGCAACGCTCTGGAGGTGCGGGAAGCCATGCAGGTCCTGCAGGGCACACCTCTTTCTGAACCCTCGCTCCGATTTCGCGAACTCTGTCAGTACTTTGCTGCGGAGACCTTGCTTGCATGCTCCAAAGTCATGAGCATTGAAGATGGGCTGGCAATGGCGGAAGAGAGCCTTGATTCTCAGAGGGCTCTCGCCAAGTTCCAAGAATGGATCTTGGCTCAGGGCGGATCTCCGATCTGGGAGCAGGACGATCTACCGAAGTCGCCAATCTTGCGTTTGGTCAAGCATCGCGGGGAGGCTGGCTGGATCAGCGAGGTTTCTGCGCTAAATGTTGGCGAGGCTGTCATCGATCTTGGTGGCGGTCGAAGAACCAAGTCAGATGTCATCGATCATTCTGTTGGGATCGAATTGTTGGCGGCCGTGGGAAGTCGCGTAGAGGAAGGACAACCACTGTTTAGAATTCATGCGCCGTCCGAGTCCAGCGCAGATTCCGCCCAAATGGCAACGCTCGCGGGAATCAAATTCTCTCAGAAGGCGGTTGAACGTCCGGCACTGATCCTTCCCCGAACCTAGCCCGGATTACCAGGCGGTTTGGTTCTGCTAGCAGGCTCCTTCGTCGGTTCAATACGCGCCAATTGGCGAACAACTGGCTTCCCGTTTCGAAGACCTACAACGAGCTCAAATTCAATGGGCTTCTTGTTTTTGGGGAACACCCACATTCCGAATGAATTGGCCGTTATTCCTACCGCGGTACTCAAGTTGACCGGTGCAATCCGCAGTTGGATAGTTTTCCCTTTGGCATCCACACCCGCAATTTCAAAACCAGCAATCCCCTGCGTTTGGCCAGCAAAGTAGGCGATGACGATGTTCTTCTTGAAATCGACAACCGGGATTTGCGCCTCAACGACCGTCGTACCACCCAAAGTGGGAGGGTCACTAAAGATTTCCTTATGCGTTCGCCAAAGCTGATCGAACTCAGCCCTATCCTGTGCGACCACCACCATCGGACGTTCGACAGCGCTGTCCGTGCCCGTTATTTCACCCAGGGGCTGATACTCCTTTTGGTCGGCAGCCTGCTGCGCGATGAGCGCAAGGATCAAGGCGATTGCGGGCTTGAGGGTGAACATCACAAGTTGGACTTACCAAGAACCCCAATGGTTCTCAGAACTAGACAACCGACCTCCGGCTGATCTCCTCTCCACGATTCTTGCCGATCGGACGGACTCCGGCAACGTTTTCCGGTTCAAAGTCGAGCAGTTGCAACCAGTCCTCCTGAGAATCGCCCTTCGGGAAGATCTCATTCTCGCGATACTCGTCACCAGCCGCCGAAATGAGATCTTCGAAGCTCACACCAGCTTTCAATTTGGGATCAGCGATGGCCCGCTCGATGGCCCGGTCCTTCGCACGGTCGACAATGCTTTTCAGCAGAGCGCCGCTCACAAGGTCCTTCCAATAAAGGGTGTCTGATTGGCCATTTCGGAAATTGATCTTGAGGAACTCCGTCTCCTTGTTCTTCCGCCAGAGGTGATCTGCCAGTTGTTCGATCAACTCTTTTCGAGCGCAATCCACTTCTCCATCCCACTTTTCCAAGACCGGAGGATCAAGCGGAATTCCGGCATGGAGGTAGATGCTCAAAATCTGAATTGCGGCTTGACGATCCGGTCGGTTGATTTTTACCTTTCGATCGATTCGCTCGGGTCGCAACACGGCCGGGTCAATGTAATCCGGTCGGTTCGAAGTCAGCATCAAGACCACATTGTCAAGGGACTGCAGCCCATCCAACTCGGCACAGAACTGCGGGACCACCGTATTCGAAATGTTCAGCCATCGGCCGCTGGACCGGGTTCGAAGGACGGATTCAGCCTCATCCATGAAGATAAAGACAAGTCGACCTTCCTTTGCCTTTTGTCGAGCCGTTTTAAAAATTTCTCTTACCATTCGCTCGGTTTCGCCAAGCCACATATTGAGGATCTTGGGGCCAGAAATGGCCATGAAGTACTCCTTGACCGGCTTACCGATTCGTTTCGAATACTCCTGCGTCAGGTTATATGCGGTTGCTTTGCCGAGAAGAGTCTTGCCACACCCAGGTGGGCCATAGAGCAAAATCCCTTTGATCGGCTTCTTTTCGAAACGCTCGAACACTTCCGGATAAAGCAGGGGTTGTTCGATGGTGTCTCGGATCAGTTTGATCGGACCCTCCTGACCTCCAACTTTTTCCCACGGCAATTCAGGCACTTCCTCCAGGAAATACTCCTTGCTTTCTTGGCCGGGCAAGTGTTCCACAGCAAAGCGTCCGGATGAATCCAAGCGAACTTCGTCGCCGGCATGGATGATAGTCTCCCGCAAAACCCCAGAGCGAAGGACAAACCGGCCTTCAGAACCTGGAGTTTCCGACCCAACTCGCAGACGCCCGTCCTCGAAAACCTCGGTGACCTTAATCATGCCGCCGACTTTTGTTGCGTCTACGACTCCGACCACAGCATATGCATCATTCACCCGAACCCTGACGCCCGCATCCAACAAAGATGGATCAACCTTGGGATCGACATGAGCCACGAAATCGGTATCGCCGACGGCAATCATCGCAAATTTTTGATCAGCATCCTCGATCCAGTTCAGAAAAACGCCAATCCGGTTCGCCGGAGCCGTCAATTTGTTGTAGGCTTCCTCATACTCGGCGAGGATGCGTGCCGACTCTTCCCGCTCCTTTGCCTCAGACGCCAACGATCGTTCCAGCGCAGCAAGGTAGTTTTGAAGTCGGGGGTCGTCCTTTGGCGCCTGTTCATAGATCTTGTCGATCAGTTCACGCGACCGGGAGGGTTCTGAGGCCATACAAGATATTACGCCTCCCTGACGCGTGATATCGGGACCAATCCCAAGTTAGGGATGGGAGTTTGCGACCGGTACCTGCTGGAACGCCTGGATGGTCGCCAAGGCGACATCCGAGTAAAGGTCCTGCTCGACAGCCTTCACGCCACCAACCACCAAACTTTGATCCTCGTGAAGCACTTGAGCAGAGACGGTGACCAACCGCTGGCCCTCTGCGCTTTGGGTCAGATGGATGTCGTTGATCGTCATTGGACGATCCGGAAACTTCCGTTCTAGCGCCTTTGCGGTCGCTTGGGCAATCGATTCTATGACGGATTTGCCCATCCTGGCGCTGACGCCCGAAACCACGGCTTCTCCAACGCTGATAATCACTTGGGTGAGCGAATTCGACGTGTGGTCATCGGCAAAAACGCTGACCACGCGAATGGATTCTTGCGGGCTGGGAGGTACTGGAAGTTCAACTGCTGCCAGTGAAGGAAGATCCCGATCCGCCAATGCCTGGCGGGCGTTCTTTTGGGCGATGCAATCTTTGCTGGCCAGGTTGATTAAATTGTCAAGAGTCGCAGCGTAGTGAATGCTTTCTCGCTCCTTCCCACGCTTGCCACCCTGGATGCCGATGGTGAATTCGACTGTGTCCTCTGCCTCGCCGATGAAGACCTCGCCGCCTTTCCGTTTCAGCATGCTGGCCATCTCATCAGCATCCGCTCGGTCCTTCAAGGTACCGATTGCAAACTCGTCGCCACCGTACCGGACCAGAATGTCGGTCTCAGGATCGATTGAGTCGGCGAGCATGGCCGCGACGCGCTGAAGAACATGGTCTCCGACAATGTGGCCGAACCGCTTGTTGTACTGCCCAAAGTCATCAAGGTCGATAAATAGGATCGTAATCTCGTTGCCGCGCCTCAGGTTGTCAATTCCCCACTCCCGAAGTTGATCACTCCATGACAGTCCTGTTAGAGGATCCCACGAACGGCCCAATTCTTGGAGCAGCATGTTGGCGGTCACCATGCCGAGATAGGCCGTATCGGCGACAACCGGGGCAAAGTCTGCGTTGGTCTTGACGAACTGGTCGGATGCCTCACGCACGGTGAGATCGCCATCCAAAATGAGACTGGGTGGCGACATGGTTGCGCCAACCGGAGTGAAATCGGCATGGCCGATCAGGGAATCCGGTGTAACCACACCAACGATTTCGCCAGCATCCAACACGGCAATGGCACGAAGACCATGACCTTCCAAGAGGATCCGCGCAGACGACACCAAGTGGTCTGGAGCAACCCAAACAGGTAGGAGCTTTAAAGCTCGCAACGACAACATAATTCCACGACACGCCCCGCCCAAACGGGTTCTCCTCTCGACAGTAATCAATGTTTGTGCCAATGGATACCGATATTAATACTGGGATTAGGCTTCCAACAGTCCATCGACGATTGTTTCCAGGCAATGCAGATAGGCGGACTCGGCTTGTTTGGAATCCAAAACCTTCTTTTTAAACGCCAAACTTGTGGATCGTGCCTTGGCTGGCCCCACTTCACAAAACCGGGCGACATCAAGTTCCGAAAGTCCCGCGATTTCGATCAATGCAAAACAGCACAACTGGCGCGTCTCCAGACTCGGAAAGTGGACAGCGGTCTTCTCGATTGCGATCTGGACTCGCTCCTTGAGGTCCCATCCAGAATCGTCGGCAAAGAATCGGTCCAATAGACCCAGGGCCATTAAGACCTCCTCCGAGGAAGTCCAATCTGCTCCACCCAACTTGAGGCGGTTGATGGCCCCGACATAGGTATTGCCGTTGCCTTTCATTCGCGTCGCCATCAATTTGGACAACACAAGCGAAAGTTGGACTCCATTCTCTCGAGCAATCTTGTCGATAATTGTGAGGCGCTCGGCGACCGACGGTTGGGCCATTTCGTGAACTTGCCATTCCCGTTGGTTGGGCAGAAAGGCAAGGCGTTGGCGGGTCAAGCGATCACCCGTAACGGCCACGATTGTGGGTCGGCAGGTTCTCACTCGTCGCTCAAGTGCCAAGCGCAGGCGCAATCGCGATCCTGCCTGGTTGGCTGCATCTTGGGCGTCGTCGATCAACATGGGTCGATCGCGGTCGGCAACTTCGCGCCCGGAAATCCATTCCGACGCGCGAATCACATGATGTCGCGTGCGGGTCTCCACTCGCAAACGGGTGGAGACGCACTCCAACAGATGAGTCTTGCCCCATCCGCTGGGCCCGATCAATGCGACGAATGGCTTTTCACCCGTAGCGAATTGCAGCGCTGCATCGATCGCTTCGACATTTGAAGGCAATGTGGCAATCGAGCAGAAGTTTCGATCCATGCGTTCCGTCTGTGACCTCGGGTTTCGAGGTTCGCCGACACGCGTAGCATCCTGATAAAACAATGGAGAGGTCATAGACTGATCGCTTTTTGGGGTTTAACACCCTGCGATTCCTAACCTCATTCTCTCGATAAGTCAGGCGAGCGTCAACTCCGTTTAAGGCCAATAAAGAGCGTCACGCAGGTTAAGAAGGGCCCAAAAGGTGCGTTTTTCTTGCCTTTTCTAGTGTTTGATTCGTTTTTCGAAACGATACTAATCCACAAGTTATCCACTTATTTGTGTTTAACTTTTGTCCAATAAGAAGCAAAATCGAACTTTGGACTATTTTCAGATCGATGACATGGCATGCACGATGCCTTGCCTGCGGTGCCCATCTTGACTTCTTTCGGATGAAGGGAGTGCTTCTCCCCGGGGCCATGACAGCTTTCACATCCAACGCTCGCCAATTGAGGTGTCTCAGTCCGGGACTGAAATCCGTACACGCTTGCCAATCCAGTCACATGGCACTCAACGCAATCCGGGTCGCGGTCATGCCCTTCATGCTCGAGAGTCTTGAGGGCAATGGCATGCTTGGAGCCCCGCCAGACCTTTTCCGCTTCGGAGTGACACTTCCCACAGGCTTCACTTCCAACATATTGATCGGTCTCTTGACGCGGAAGCGCTTCAAGGAGTTTCTCGCTCAATACACGTGCAAGATAAGTCTTGTAAATCTGCTTTGCACCTGGATCATCTTTGTAGCCAGGATGCAACTCGACAGGGAGATAGGAGGTGAACTTCGAGTCTTTCCAGTTCAGCCGAACGATAAAACGTCCGCCATCACCAGGACTCAGCAGCAGCACGTTTCCGATGCGCTCGGTTTTGGCAGGCGGACGGCCACTTGAACGATATTGGATGAGGGCTGCGGAAGGCACACGCCTTGCAAGGTTCACCGCAGCAGTGTGATCTCCGTCCAGCAGCAGGATGAGATGCTTGCGCGCGCGCTTGGCATCTTCGGCCAACTGCAATGCAGACGACACTATAGACTTGGGAGCAACCCCCAGGTTTGCCGCGATCAGGTCCGCTTTCTCGCTCAATCCGGCGATGAGAAACGGGCCAGCGGCGGTCGATTGGGAGACTCCAACAGAATCACCTTGGTCGATGCTCGCGCTTACAAGTTTGCCCCCAGAAAGTCTGGCCATCGACATCACGGCGCCTCGGCCAAGAGCTGCCTCATCATGGCCCAAGTTCATGCCTGCGCCGTGTGAGTGCGCGTGCATCTGCGCAAACGTTTCCAGTTTGATCTCGTCCTGACGTCCAGCGGATTTGACCTGCCCTCCATTTTCAAGCAGAAGGGTGCGCCCATCCAAGCCAAGCGCTTTGATCGCGGTGGCCCGCCTTTGAACACCTCCGACCATCGGTGCACTGCATCCGCAAGGGGCCAGGTAGCCCTGCGCATTACCGCTCAAAAAAACGACCCATTCAGTTTTCGGTCCGGCCTGTTGTAACCCTGCCGCCGAAAGGCCGACCAAGGCACAAGCCAAACCAAAGAGTTTCATTTCACATTTCCCATAACGGGGACCCGAATCTTGGACTGCTTCGGATCATCGGTATGGATTGTCAACGTTGCTCGAAGGTCGCCCAAAGGAGCCTTACCCGAGTAGCGAGCCAAAATCTTATACTCCCAGCCGCCATTGACGTCCGTGGCTTTAGCTTCGATGAAGGATGAATCGGATTCGATCTTCAGAATCTTGAACGACTTATTCGGGCGAGTCAATAGGAAAACCGCCTCACGCTCTGCTCGTCCCAAGTCGCCAAAAAAGATGCTGGCAGGCATGGCCGCAATGCCTTTTTGAGCGAACATGACGTGCCGAATCACCGGAAACTTCGGGTCATCCGTTTTGACGAGGACGGTTGCCGCAGAACGTCCGCTGACTTGCGGCTCATCAAGGTGAACCCGAATTCGGTATCCGGAGGTTTGTTCGGCTTGACCGCTTGAATTTGGAACCGGTGAAGCACCTTTCCATTCCTCAAATGTTGCGCGACCGAGATTACCTTGGACCTCGACCCCCGTCACGCCGAGCGGTTTGGAGTCGGGCGTGACAAGAAAGATGTCCGTTTCGAGCCCATTTTCATCGACGATCAACACCGAGGGATTCTTCGAAAGAACTCGGTATCGCGGTGTCGTTTTGATATGAATTGGGAACCTTTGAATCGGATTCTCGGCATCGTTTGAAAACAGGATGATGTGGCGATTCAATTCACCGACAATCTCCGTGGTGTCGACCTTTAGAGGAACTGCCACTGATCCGCCGGGCTGCACAACGGGAGCCGACGCCGCGGTCACGCAGCCGCAATCTGGAATGACACGGAATGTCAGCGGAGAGTTTCCAAGGTTTGAAACCTGTACGGATAGCTCGATGAGTTCGCCCTGAACAACCGGACCCTTTTCGATCGTCTGAGGGTTAAAGCTAACCGAGGGTTTGGCGGACGAAAGGGCCTGCTTCCTGTCGA
>CAMLEL010000014.1 GCA_946478935.1 uncultured Armatimonadota bacterium | reverse complement strand
ATTGACGGGGGAAGACTAAGCCTCAACCAGGGTCGCCACCGCAAACGCCGCAAGGCCTTCAGACCTTCCAAGCGCTCCGAGGCCCTCGTTGGTAGTGGCCTTGATGCTGACGCGGTCGACCCCACAGCCAAGCGACTTTGCGATCGCCAACCGCATCTCATGGGCTTTTGGCATCACTTTCGGGCGTTCAGCGATCACGGAAGCATCCACGTTTTGAATTTCCCATCCGTTTTCGCGAATCAGGATTGCTGCCCGATCCAAGAATTGGATGGAAGGCGCATCTTTCCACGCTGGATCGTTGTTTGGAAAGTGAACACCGATATCGCCCAGGCCAGCCGCGCCGAGTAACGCGTCCACAATGGCATGCAGCAAGGCGTCGGCATCGGAGTGACCCTCCAGACCGGTGCCTTCGAATTGGACGCCGCCAACCCAAAGGGGTCGAGTCTCGTCGGAAGAGAACCGGTGGATATCATAGCCCAACCCTGTGCGAGTTGCCCGATACCCTACGATCCCACGAGCCTTTGCCAGGTCGTCTTCAGTTGTGATCTTGAAGTTGGCCGGATCTCCCTCGACAAAGCTTGGACTCTTTCCGTGAGCCTGGATCAGGGCTATGTCGTCGGTCAGATCCGCATGCGCTGCGTCTTGCGCCTCTGTCAGCCAATCGACCCGACAGCCTTGCGGAGTCTGCATTGCCACAAGGTCGGAACGGTCCACAACAAGTCCGGAGCGGTCACGCAGCGTATCGACAATCGGGATAGTGGGTGCGGCGGCGCCAGAGGTTTCCATCGCCCCGATCACGCGGTCGATCAACGCTTCCGAGACGAAGGGCCTTGCTGCGTCGTGAATCAGAACGAATTCCATGCCCAGCAGCCTTTGGCAGCCCAATCGACAACTCTCCTGGCGAGAAGCACCCCCCGTTGCGACTTGGACTTCAGGCGGCAGGGCCGCCCGATAGCTTTCCAACTGGTCGGCAGGACAAACGACTACGACCTCAGTAATTCTGGGATGCCCCAAGTAAGCATCTACCGACCACTGCCAAACTGGCCTTCCGCCAAGTCGCGCAGCGAGTTTGTCCCCGCCGAAGCGGGTTCCTCGGCCTGCGGCCAAAATGACCGCGCCAATCCTCACCTAATGCTTCCTCGGTTTGCGAAGTTGAAACTCGGGTCCTTCTTCGCCCTGTCGGATTTCACCGAATATGAGCTTGCCACGTTCGGTTTGAATGACCTGCGTCACAAATACCTCGACGGTCTCACCAATGCTCTGGCGCCCGTCCTCGACAACCACCATCGTCCCATCTTCCAGATATCCGATTCCCTGACCTGATTGGTTTCCTTCTCGAATGATGGTGAGGGTCAGCGACTCTTGTGGAAGGACGTTCGGTCGCAGTGCCAATGCCAGGTCATTGAGATTGAGCACCTTAACGTCCTGCAGAGCCGCTACCCGGTTCAAATTGAAATCGTTCGTAATAATGTCGGCGCCAAGAGCCTTGGCAAGCCGAACCAACCTGGAGTCCACCGGCTCCTCGGGATCCGATGCGTACTTGTCATGGACACGGACTTCAAGGGGGAACTCCGCTTGCATGTGCTTGAGCACCTCCAATCCACGGCGACCGCGCTGGCGGCGCAGCGCGTTGTGATCGTCTGCGATGTACTGCAATTCGTCGAGTACAAATCCCGGAATGTAAATCTGGCCCTCCAGAAAGCCAGCCCGCGCGACGTCGTAGATTCGGCCGTCGATAATCACATTCGTATCGAGGATCTTGATACCGGTACGGCGAGTCTTGCCCCGATTCCGAGACCACGGCAAAATCTCATCCATGGACTGCAGCGCATAGATGGAAACGGAAATAAAACCGAGCATCAATGCCACGATCAACACGGGAAGAATGGTCAGCGAAACTCCGATTGCCTGAAACAGGACGAGAAAGGGGAGTGAGACCACCACGCCGACAAACATGCCAATGAAGAGCGTGACCTTGTCTCCGCTCGCCATCTTGTCCCAGCGCTCGATCGTTTGTTCTAGCCAGCCAAAAACTTTGGCTCCCAGCCAAGCGCCGACGATGCCCCCAAGCATCGCAAGTGGAAAAACGGACGGGAACGAACCCGCTCCCCGATAGAACTCATCGACCTCTGGTGGGCGCCCGCGAACGATCGGCGTAACCCAAAGAAAGATTTGGTTCAAGATGGTGGGTGCAGCAACGCCAAGTGGCACCGCTCCCAAAGCGGCAAACAATAAAATAACAATGAGGCGAGCGATCGCCCGCCCCTTTGAAGGGCCGCCAATTCCAAGGCGTTTGACTTCCTTGGCAAGCGCCTTCTTCGTCCCCGGTTCTACCAGCGTTTGGCCTCCAACACTTCGATTTTAACTTTGTCCAAGAAAGTGAAAGTAAATGCGTCCTCGACGTTCCCGTCTGCCAATTTTATATGGGTCGCCGATATTTGTGGCTCTGCTGTAGTGGAATCCATTCCCAGCCAGCGTTGCCCGTCCCAGACTTCTACCCAGGCGTGATAGTAGAAGTTACCATCCCAGTTGACCAGTCCGCTTGCTACTCGCGTGGGAATCCCAGCGGACCGCATGAGCGTCGCGGTGAGGATGGCGTAGTCTCGGCACACCCCTTCCTTGGTCTTCACGATCTCCGTTGCATCTCGCAACACTCCGATGCCGGCATTGGGCTGCATCGTCTTCTGCACGTAGGATTTGATTTTGAGTGCCGCTTTCTTGACATTCGTTTCACCCGCGACAATCTGCTTGGCCAGCGCTTTGAACTGTGTGGATTGGCTCGGGATATGAAGACTTGGCTTGAGCCACTCTGGCTTGGACTTGGCCGCTTGAGCGATCGTCGAGCCAGCGGCCGCCGCCAGTTTCTGAGGATGCACGGTCACCAGCCAGACATCGCCTTTCCCATTGCGAGACTGGTGAGTATCGTGGGGAATCTTGGATAGGTCCCGACCTGAAATCCGCATTCGCAGCCGACCGAGCTTGTTCGGTTCTTTGATGGGCTTGTCGGTTCGGATACTAGTCAAAAGGGCCAGATCCACCGAGGGTCGGTAGTTCGTATCCGCACCGGTTCCAAGTGCCTCCTCCTTTGATTCAGGGATCATTTCGATTCCCATTGGCCCCTCGGCTTTGATCAAATCTCCCTTGCTGGAAACATAGACCGTTGTATTGGCGCGGGGGTCGATAATCTCGACTTTGATCCCAGAGACTTTTTTGCCCTTCACATTGGCTTCGCCGGGGCCGCGCAGGATTACTTCGTTCTTGATCAATGAAGCGGTCGTGGGATCGAGCAGATAGATCGTCTTCTTCGTACCTGCGGATTGGCCGCCCGAAAGCAAAGGCGTAAGCGGGTCATCCACCACTTCGCCGCCGGGTGGAATCGACAACGTCTTCTTGCTGGCAACGCCGTTGTTGACAATGTCCAGCAGGACCGATTGACCAGCAAAAACGGCATCCAGGGTTTGAGTTCGGCCCGCACTGGTGGAGACAAACTTCATTCGCAACGGGCGTCCGTTTCCATCCGTCCAAGAGACGGATTGGATTTCCATCGACATCGCCGCACCCAAAAGACCGGCATTGATAACGGTTTTCGAATCGTTCCGTTTGACCGGTTTGCCATCGAGCACATCGTCGGATTGCCGGTAATGGGCATGACCCAGTTTCGTCCCCTGCAGATAGAGCCCAAGGTACGTGTCCTGAGCGATCGATAATGACGTCAGGAGGAGCAGAAAGATGAAGAAAATGCGTCTCATGAGTGGAACCAAATTAGTCTAGACGAGAAGTCTTGTGCTCTGTATGACGTTCGGCGATGGGCCGGCGTGCAAAAAAGAAAAGATTGGTTTCGTTGCTGGGAAAAGGGAACTAGCATCCTGCTTGTCAGGTCCTGTAATGCGGGTAGGATGCACGCGCCGATTCGCAACGAAGATGTTTCGACCGGACCTGCGCGCAGATTGAAGCTATGGCAAAGAAACTCGTGATTGTTGAGTCGCCGGCGAAGGCCAAGACGATCGGAAGCTACTTGGGCTCCGATTACGACGTCCTTGCCAGTATTGGCCATATTCGCGACCTGCATCCCAATGCCAAGGGTCTTCCTGAAGAGTTGCGGAAGAAGTGGTGGGCGGACTACTCGGTGGATGTGGATAACGAGTTCGAACCCATCTATGAGGTTCCGCCGGAAAAGGCTCAACAGGTCTCCAAGCTTCGGCAAGCTCTGAAGGGCAAAGAAGAGCTGATCCTCGCGACTGACGAAGATCGCGAAGGCGAATCCATCTCTTGGCACCTGCTTCAAACGCTGAAGCCATCAAAAGGGGTGAAGGTCACTCGGATCGCATTTCACGAAATCACCAAGGATGCGATCCTGGAAGCGCTCCGAAACCCACGGCGGATTGACGAGGGCCTCGTTGAAGCACAAGAGGCTCGGAGAATTTTGGACCGTCTTTACGGATACACGCTCTCGCCCGTCCTGTGGTCACGAGTCATGAAGAACTTGAGCGCGGGGCGAGTCCAAAGTCCAGCGGTCAAGCTTATCGTCGAGCGAGAAATTCAGCGCCGGGACTTCCGCAGTGCAGTCTATTGGGATTTGAAGGCAACTCTGGCGCACGACGGCGTACAGTTTGAGGCTGAACTCAAATCTGTCGGGGGTCAGCGTGTGGCAACCGGCGCTGATTTTGATCCAACCTCGGGTCAGCTCAAAGGTGCGGGAACCGTTTTGGTCTTGGATGGAGCACAGGCCGGGGCGCTGGGTGATCGCCTGCGAGTGGCCAAACCTTGGGTCGTCACCAAGCTGGCGGAGACAGCAGGTCAGGAAAAACCATACGCTCCGTTTATGACCACCACGCTGCAGCAAGATGCGAACCGCAAGTTTGGGTTCAGCGCCGACCGCACCATGCGGATTGCTCAGTCACTCTATGAAGGCGTGTCCATTTCAGGCGAGCAAATCGGTTTGATTACCTACATGCGAACCGACAGCCTTACCCTGAGTTCAGCAGCATTGGACAACCTTCGCGGACTCATCGGCCGCGACTATCCGGATTGCCTGCCAGACAAAGCGAATCGCTACACCAGCAAAGTTCGAAACGCACAGGAAGCTCATGAAGCCATCCGACCCACCGATGCCCTCCGAAAGCCGAGCGAGATCAAATCATTTCTTACCGACGATCAGTTCAAGCTTTATGACCTGATTTGGAAGCGAACCGTCGCGAGTCAGATGAAGAATGCGGACGTCCTTCGAACAGAGGTCGAGATCACCGTCGATGATTCCCTCTTTCGAGCTAGCGGCAAGCAAATTCTGTTTGACGGGTATCGGCGCGTGTACCTGGAAGGGCTCGACGACGAAGTCGCGGAGAAAGAATCGGGCGAGCGAAAGCTTCCACGTTTAAAGGAAGGAGGGGAAGTCGCCCTCGCCAAGCTCGATACGTTGGAACACGAAACCAAGCCTCCAGCACGATTCACGGAAGCCACCCTGATCAAGGAGTTGGAAAGTCGAGGCATTGGCCGCCCCAGCACTTATGCATCGATCATCAGCGTCATCTTGGATCGAGGCTATGTTCGAAAATCTGGCAAGCAGCTCGTTCCCACTTTTACCGCGTTCCTGACAAGGCAGGTGTTGGAAACTGGGTTTGCGGAGTTCATGGAACTTGACTTTACGCGCAACATGGATGACGAGCTCGATGAGATCGCTTCCGGAAAAGTGAGCTCCAAGCGTTATTTGACGGAATTCTTCTTGGGATCGGGACAGAAGCAAGGGCTCAAGAAAGCCGTGGATGAGCGGAAGAAGGAGTTACCTTATCCGGCCTATGTCGTGGGTCATCACCCGGATACGAACGAGCCGATCTTAGTTCGAAATGGCAAAGACGGAGATGCGTTCTTGCAGCTCGGCGAGGGTGAGAGCAAGAAGTATGCAAACGTCCCGGACGACCTGGCTCCGTCCGATTTGACGATCGAGCGAGCCCTCGAGCTCTTCAATCAAAAGGCGCCCCAAGCGGAGTCGATTGGCAAACATCCGCAGTCGGGAAGGAATCTTCTGCTGAAGCAGCGTCAGGGCTACTACCTGGAGGTGGAGCGCACACCGGAAGAGATCGAGGCGAAGGTCAAACCCACGTGGGTCAGCCTGCCCCCCAACGTCGATCCCCGTACTCTTTCCCAAGAAGACCTGGACCTCCTTTGCTCGCTGCCCAAAGTGATTGGGACGCATCCAGAAAATGGCAACTCCATCGACTTCCGAATCGGTAAATATGGACCCTACATCCAATGCGGCCCCGAAATTCGGAACATTGAGGATTGGCGGGCGGGAGCCGCACTAAGCGTGAATGAGGCCGTCGAAATCTTGAGTCAGCCCAAGTTTCAACGAGCCGCCAGGAAAGCGATCGAGCCGATTCAGGTGTTTGGCAAATTGGAAGGCGCCGCCGGGGAAGTCAAGGTGATGAGCGGACGATTCGGGCCATACGTGACCGACGGTGAAACCAATGCCACGCTGCCGAAGGGTAAGGACCCCGCTTCACTGAGCGCTGAGGAAGCTACCGACCTGTTGGCAAAAAAGCGTGCGGCAGGCCCTTCCACCCGGAAGTTTGTTCGGAAGAAGTCGCCCGCAAAACGCACAACTGCAAAACGGAAGTGATGCTTGCAGATTTCTGTTGAAGAGATCGTTCACGACACGCCCGCCTACTGGCAATCCGTTGAGCTTCGCCGGACAATTCTTCGGACCCCTTTGGGCTTGGATTATGACCCGATGGATCTGGCCGCCGAATCCACCGACATCCATTTGGGCGCCTACTTGGACGGTGTCTTAACTGGGTGTCTGATTCTGACTCCGCTCTCAGACCGCACGCTAAAGATGCGTCAGGTCGCGGTGGCCGAATCCCACCAGGGAATGGGGATCGGACGCTTGTTGGTGGATAGCAGTGAAGCGCTGGCCCGGGAGCGTGGGGTGCCGATGATCGTGCTCAATGCCCGAGACACTGCCGTCCCATTCTATCTGCGCCTTGAATACCAGGTGGACGGACCCGAGTTTGTCGAAGTTGGCATCCCGCACCGCCGCATGGTCAAGGCTATGGAAGCGCCGGTCAGCGATCCGTCCGATACTTCTCGATAAGCTCCCAAGCCAACTCGTGCCCGTGCCAATCCTTGACTTCGACGGCCTTGTCCTCAAGGTGCTTGTAAACCTCAAAGAAGTGGGTGATTTCCTTGAGAGTGTGGGGGTTCACCTTATCCATGTCGTCGCGGTAGCCGTAGCGCGGATCCCTGGTCGCCACGCACAGTATCTTCTCGTCCGGACCCTTGTCATCGGTCATTTCTAGCACACCAATCGGCTTGGCCTCGATTACACAGCCGGGAAATGTGGGATGGCTGAGGAGCACGAGCACATCGAGCGGGTCGCCGTCGAGGTAGTGGGTTTGTGGGATGTATCCGTAATCGAACGGATAGAAGAGTGGTGAGTACAAAACGCGGTCGAGCTTGATAACCCCCGACTTCTGGTCAACTTCGTACTTGTTCGTGGACCCGCGAGGGATCTCGATGATCGTGTTGACGATTTCTGGGGTCTTGGGGCCGATGGAGACGTCGAGCAGGGACATGGGTATTGGGAGTTTACTGGCTCGGCCGCGCGCGTGAGACACGAGCGGTTCGAAGAATCGATACACATTTTCTACTCATACGTATAATATGTGTATGAAGCGATTGCAAATCGAGTTGCCAGACGAGGTGTTCGACCGTTTGAAGAGCACCGCCAAGGCAACCGAAAGAACCATGTCGGATATTGTGAGGCGAGGGATCGAGAAGGTCATCGAGGATTCGCCGTCCAACCCGCAAGAGCCCGTAATCCCCACGATCTCGATGGGAGTGCCCATGAGACCGGTTGCGGAATGGCGTCAGTTGGCCCATGACGATGCCGCATGATGCTTAGCTGCGATTCGAACATCCTGATCTATGCGATGAATCCGGATACGGAGGAACACGGGGCTTCGCGCCGTTTCCTTACCGAGAACTTGTCAAACAAGGAGTTTGCGGTGTCCGAGTGGGTCTTGATGGAGGTGTACAACCTGATTCGAAATCCGGTTGTGATGCCCAAAACTCTGAGCGCTTCGGAGGCCGTCGGCGCCATACAGGCTTTCCGTCAGAACCGATATTGGACTCAACTGAAAGGGACGACCGATGTGTCTGACCGAGTTTGGAGCGTGGCGAATTCCAACGAATTCCCGCGAAGAGCCATATTCGATGCCCGCATAGCCTTTGACCTTGCCGCAAACGGCGTCAAGCGCTTTGCCACGCGAAACGTCGCCGACTTCGAGCGTTTCGGCTTGTTCGAAGTCTTCGACCCGATCGCAGGCTAAACGATCCATAGGCCCCGCCCGGGAAGTTCTCTCTTAAGCATCCTTCCGAGGGCCGAGAAATGAGCAAGCGGAAAATCGAATCCCGACCAGCGATCGCGATACTGGATGACGCCAAACCGATCCCAAATCAGCGCCAACACATCGTACACAGCAACTGCGAACTCTCCCGCGGGAACAGCGAATTCCTCGTCTAGTTCCGTTCCGTCGTCGCCCTTTAGCGTAATCGTCAGTAGGCGATCTTCCAACTTATCTGAGCGATCTCGAGGATTAATGATAGGCGAGTCCCATCCAAGGAATAACTTCACTTCGCCCGGCTCGTCGTAGAACGAGGCGCATGCAGGGAAGTCAACCACTGATCTGTAAACAGGATCGATTATCCAACGCGCTTGTGAAGCCAACTCTTCAAGCGGGTCATTGATGTCGCTGAAGTCAAATGCAACCGAGCCTCGATCCCATAGGATTGCCAATTGTGCCCAGCCGCTGCGATCGAGAGCGTATTCAAATCGCAACATTGACTAGCCCCGAGGCTGGAAGATCTCAATCGGATTGCCGTCCGGATCCTCGATCAGCACTTGACTGCCGCCGGGCCCGGAAATGATGTCATTTCGAAACGTCGTGCCGGTTTCTCTTTGGGCGGCGACCACGGATTCGATATCCTCCACCTGGATGACAATTCGATTCCAACCTCCGGGCTCGGGTTTGCGACCGTCGGGCATCGGGCGTGCGGCCGATGTATCGGGATTGCTAATCCAAAACTCGATGCCGTCCAAGTCCATCATCGCGATCGGGCCCATGTTCTTTTTCAGCTTGAGACCAAGAGACTCGTAGAATCGGATCGAACGATCAATGTCGGCCACAAAGTAGCGGATAGCCGCCATCACACCAACTCCCCGCGCAGGCCCCACAGGTGCGACTCTGTCGCCCGAACCCGCGCGATCCTGCCGACTCGGGAGGCGTCGCCCGGGAAATGCATCATTTTGAACTCGCGGGTGTAGCCTTGAAGCAGGGCCGAGTTCTTGGGCGAGATGCCTTCTACGAGGACCTCGAACTCTTTTCCGATCAGGGTCTCGTTGATCTCGCAGGTGATCCGGTTCTGAAGCGCGATCAGGCGGCTGAGCCGTTCCTTTTTAACGGGCAAGGGAACCTGCTCCATATCGGCGGCGGGGGTTCCGGGCCGGGGCGAGTAGATGAACATATAGGCGCCATCAAACCGGATCTCTTCGACGGTGTCCAAGGTTGCCTGAAACTCAGCTTCGGTCTCGCCTGGGAAGCCGACGATGATGTCGGTGGTCAGCCCTACACCCGGAATGGCCGCCCTCAGTTCGCGCACGATTGATTTGAACGAGTCCACGGTATAAAGCCGCTTCATCCGCTTGAGTAGGTCGTCGTGCCCGGCTTGCAGGGGCATGTGGCAGTGTTCCATGACCTGTGGACAATCTCGAATCGCCTCGATGACGTCCGTTTTGAAGTCGCGAGGATAGGGTGAGGTGTACCGGATTCGTTGCAGTCCCTCGATCTCGCCCAGTTTCCAGAGCAGTTGGCTGAAAGGCACCTTGCCCTCGGGCATGTTCTTGCCGTAGGAGTTCACGGTCTGGCCAAGGAGGGTCACCTCACGAGTTCCGTTCTCTACAAGCTTCGAGACCTCTTCTATGATTTCGATCGTAGGTCGCGATCGCTCCCGGCCTCGGGTGGTGGGCACGATGCAGAACGTGCAGAACTTGTCGCACCCGTACTGGATGGGCACGAACGCCTTGAGCTTGGGAGCGGCTATGGGATGAGCGTCAGGACCAAGGGTCCGCACCAGCCTTTGAGGCATCTCCTCAACGACGGCGCCCTTGCGTTCCGGGAGGTCCAGCCTCTTCTGGAATCTGCGTTTCTGCAGAGCCTCCTCAACCAAACCCGGAATGGTCGAAACTTGGCCAGTGCCAACCACAAAATCGACATGGGGGGCTCGACGGCGAATCTCATCGGCCCGGAGTTGGGCCATGCATCCGCAGACGCCGATAACAAGCTCCGGACGAGACTTCTTAACGGGAACCAACTCGCCCAACAGGGAAAAGGCCTTGTCCTCCGGTTTTTTGCGCACGGAGCACGTGTTCAGAAGAATGATTTGGGCTTCCACAATCGACGTGGTGGGCTCGAATCCGATTCCCTCCAGGTAAAGCGCCATTTGCTCACTGTCTTCTTCGTTCATCTGGCAGCCCCAGGTCTGCACGTAATAGGTGCCACGTTTGGCTCGAGGTCGAGCGGTCAATTGGAGGGGATGCAGAGTCGCAGACATTCGGCGTTCTAGAGCTACTAGTCTACCGTGGAGGCTGAAGACCTCGGCCGAACTGATCAATCGGGGAACTAAACAGCCTGGCGAAGACATTGAATTGGCGTGGCTTAGGCCGACATCCTTCTGGACGGTAAAATTTCAACGTGGCATCGGTCGCACTTAATCGCATTCTCATCGTGTTAGGGTTCGTAGGGACCTTCATTTCGGGGTTCTTGAGCATCAGCAGCTTCCTGAGGCTGTCGTTGCCGTGCGGCCCGCAAAAGGGATGTGATGTAGTGACCACCCACCCCTCGGCCTACCTCATTGGTAATTCCGTCGACGGCGGAATACCCGTTGCGTACCTCGGACTGGCAGGGTATCTGTTTATCACGGCATTGGCGATCTATCGCGGCATTCGAGGATTGGAAGGTTCTCGTCCTCTTAACCTCATCGGATTTCTGGTCGCCATCGTCGGTGCGCTTTACAGCGGCTATCTCACGTACACCGCGCTTTATGTGATCCATGCGACCTGCATGTGGTGCATCGCGTCTGCTATCACGATGGTTTTGGTGACCCTTGTTTCGGCGGGCATGCTGCAAGCTGATCCCAGCAAGGCAAAGCCGGGTAGGACCATCGACGCGGCTTTGGCGGGTGTTCTCACAGTGGGCGTGATCGTGGCCCTTTGGGTCGGTATCAACAATCAGCGAGCCAAGGGAGAACGGATTGATGGCGGCATCGATATCCGAGTCAACGAAGGCAAGGTCGATCTCGTCGGAGCGGATGCACATATCCTCGGGAATCGGGATGCGCCGGTAACGATCATCGAATTCGCTGACATGCTGTGTCCAACCTGTCAGGAGACATTTCCGGTCCTTGAAGACTTGGTGAAGAACTCGAATGGCAAAGTTCGATTGGTTTTCCACCACTTCCCGCTCTTCATGAAAGAGGACCACAAGATGGCACTCCCCGCTGCGACCATCGCCGAAATCGCGGCTGAAGAGAACAAGTTCTGGCAATTCATCGGCGCCATCTATTCTCGACCGACGGCTGAGATGAAGACGGTGGAAGCGATCACCGACGTGGCGCAGTCTATCGGCCTCAACGCCGAGAAGATCAAGGCGCGAATGAACGATCCAGAAGACGCGGCCATTAAGCGGGTGACGGCAGACTTGAATCTTGCAAACAAGATTAAAATCACCGCGACTCCCACGCTGTTTGTCCAAGCGAAGGATGGGCCGGTTGAGCAAGTGGCGCCATCCAAGCTTGAAGAGAAGCTGAACACCGAACCCTACAAGTCTCTGATCTTGGGAGGAGCGCCTGCCAACTAAGCCGACCTATCTGGTGGCGATGTCGGGCGGCGTAGATAGCTCGGTCGCGGCGGCCGTGCTCAAGCGTCGTGGTCATGACGTCATCGGTCTGACGATGCAGATTTGGCAGGAGAGTCAGACCGATCCCCGCCATGCCGGATGCTGCTCCTTGGGGGCAGTCGAGGATGCGCGACGCGTGGCAAGGACGCTCGGCATTCCGCACTACGTGATGAACTTCAAGGATGAGTTCCGAACGTCCGTCATCGATAACTTCATCTCCGAGTACGAACAGGGCCGCACTCCGAACCCCTGTGTGCAGTGCAACAAGCATGTCAAGTTCGAAATTCTGATGCAGAAGATGCGGGAGTTGGGCTGCGATCGGCTGGTCACCGGCCATTACGCGCGGATCCGCTTCGATCGCAATACGGGTCGCTATCGTCTGCTTCGCGCTCGGGGCCAAGGCAAGGACCAGAGCTACGTCCTCTACATGCTCGATCAGGAGCAGCTTGCCGCGAGCTACTTCCCGATGGGCGAAATCGCAAACAAAGCCGAGACTCGAGAAATGGCTCGCGAGTTCGGGTTGAGCGTTGCGGACAAGCCGGACAGCCAGGAGATCTGCTTTGTGAGCGAAGCTGGCGGATACCAAGAATTTCTGCGGAAGAACCGACCGGAAATTTTCTCCAGGGGTCAAGTCTTGGATGCAGATGGCAAATCGCTCGGTGAGCACAATGGCGTTGCCGACTTCACGATCGGCCAACGGCGAGGCATTGGGGTCTCCGGCAAGAATCCGCTGTACGTTCTGGAGTTAAAGCCGAAGGAGAACCAGGTGGTGGTCGGTCCTGCCGAACTGCTGGAAACTCGGCGCGTTCCGTTGGACGGGCTGTTTTGGAATGCGATCGACCCCACATCCGAGCCGCATCGGGTGATGGCAAAGATCCGCTACAACATGGAGCCGCAGCGAGCGACTCTGTTCGGTGGCGAGTCACCCTACTTGGAGTTCGACAAGCCAGTCCGGGCCGTGACTCCCGGTCAGATTGCCGTCGCTTACCGAGGCCAAACCGTCCTTGCGGGTGGCACTATTGCAAGTCCGAAGGCAGCAAAGGTTCCCGTTAATGCCTAGTCTTGGTGTTATCGTATAGGGAAATGGTTTCCGTCCCAATTCTAATCCTTGGACTGCTTTTGCCTCAGGTCGGAGTCAAACCTCCAAAGAACCCTGGCTTAGCCGCTAAGATTCGAGCAATGGTTAAAGCGGACCAGCACCTTCGAATGGAGGCAATCGCGCTTTCGAAAGAAGGAAAGATGACGAAGGAAAAAGGTGACAAGCTCGCCGATATCGATCGTTACAACACGAATCAGATGAAGCAGATTGTCAAGACCTATGGTTGGCCGACCTTCACCCTTATCGGTCGGCAAGCGGCTGGTGATGCGTGGCTCTTGGTTCAACATGCTGACCTCGACCCGAAATTCCAGCGTCTCTGCTTGGACTTGATGGAGCCTCTGCTCATCCAGGGCGAGGTGAGCAAAGCCAATTACGCTTATTTGACCGACCGTGTACTCAGCGCGGAAGGTAAGAAACAGATTTACGGCACACAGTTTGTCCAGGGAATGGACGGGCGGTGGAGTCCGAAGCCCATAGAAGATCCTGAAAGTGTGGACCGACGGCGAGCAGAAATGGGGATGCCGACCCTTGCTGAATACAAAAAAATACTAGAAGAAATGTACGGCACTCGTCCGCCCAATTAGGCTGACGCCGCTTTTCTTGCTGCCCCTCCGTTACTCTTTTGGCACTTCTTATAGAGGAGTTCGTAACTGGAGGCGCTCTCTGTCCAAGAGTGGTCCGAGGCCATTCCCGCGTTGATGAAGTGACCCCAATCAGCAAGCCGACGGTACTCTTCTTGAGCTCGCAGGAGGGCCTGCCAAAGGTCGGCGGCCTCCATCTCCTCGAACACGAATCCGTTCTTTCCGTCAAACACCGTGTCCGCCAAGCCACCCGTCTTGCGAACCACCGGTACGGTACCATACCGCATCGCAATCATCTGGCCGAGTCCACACGGTTCAAAGGCGCTCGGCATCAAGAACATGTCCGCGCCGGCATAGATCCGCTGGGCCAGGTCGGCATCAAACTCCTCAACGAACCTGAACGTCTTTGGGTACTTGGCGGCAAGCTCGCGGAGGCGAGTTGCAATTGCGGGATCACCCAAGCCCTGAATAACCAGTTGGGCTGGCAATTTCGTAAACAACGGAATGAGGTCGGCCACCATGTGAAGGCCCTTCTGCTCGCTGAGCCGGCTGACGATCCCCAACAGTGGAGTACTTGGCCGAACCGGCAGTTTGAGTTCGGACAGGAGCCTCGCCTTACACGTGAACTTGCCAGAAAGATCCTCGGCTGTGAAATTGGCCGGAAGCGCCGGATCGATCTCGGGATTGAATGAATCTTGGTCGATTCCGTTCAAAATGCCTGTCAATCGCCCATTGGCGGCCAGGTATTTCATGAGACCCTCCAAGGTGCAGCCGAATTCGGGAGTCTGAATCTCTTCGGCATACGTGGGACTCACGGTGGTCACGTGATCAGCGTAGACGCAGCCACTCTTTAGGAAATTCAGCCGACCCCAAGTCTCCAGCTGATGGGCGTTGAATAAACGCTGTGGCAGTCCCATCCTGTCTAGCAGGTCTCGGTCGAACTCGCCCTGGTACGCCAGATTGTGAATTGTGAACACCGAGGCTGTGCGGCTCAACTCATTGAACTTTTTCTCGCGCATCAGGACTGGTATCAGACCGGTATGCCAGTCATTGCAGTGAATCACATCGGGCGCCAAATTAAGCTTCTTCGCCACATCCAGAACGGCATGAGAGAAGAACAGGTACGGATCGATGCCCGGGCTGTAGATGGATGCACTATCATGGGCGTCCTGGAAATAGCTATCCGAGCCGATTAAAAGGACGGTGACTCCGTCCATCTCGATGGACTTCACCCAGGCCGGAACAGTCCAGTCAGGACCGACTTCGACCAGTAAGTCGTTCAAAACATCGCTGACTTTCCAGCGTGGATCGTCGAGCACCATGCGGTACGCAGGCATCACGACGGTTGGGTTCAATCCCGCATCGCGCAAGGCTTTGGGTAACGAGCCAGCTACATCCGCCAACCCGCCCACTTTTGCGTACGGCGCTACTTCCGCCGAAACGAAGAGAATATTCAATGCACTACCTGACACAAATATCGAACCAAACTCTGGTCTATATGCCTATATTCGGCACGCAAACGTAAAGACGGCATATCAACCGCGATAGTTTGGCTAAATTGGAACAAAGTCCTGGGTGGCAGCGACCCCTGGTACCCTGATCACAGATCACAGGACAACGGAGCTCATACCCAATGGAATCAGCAGTCATCGTTTCCGGCGCACGCACGCCTATCGGCGCATTTTCCGGCTCTCTGGCCAAACTTACCGCACCCCAACTGGGAGCGATCGCCATCAAGGAGGCCCTGAATCGAGCCAACTTGGAGGGTTCAGACGTCGATGAAGTCCTTATGGGGTGCGTTTTGACCGGCGGAATAGGTCAGGCCCCGGCGAGGCAGGCGTCCCTGGGAGCGGGAATTCCAAATTCGGTTCCTTGCACCACCGTAAACAAGGTTTGTGGCAGCGGAATGAAGACTGTTATGATGGCCGCGCAAGCCATTCGATC
>CAMLEL010000013.1 GCA_946478935.1 uncultured Armatimonadota bacterium | reverse complement strand
ATTCCTCAAATCCAACACCACCGAGCTTGGTCAATGTTTGGAAATCGTTTCCAAATACGCAGTCGCGTATCCGCACGTAGCGTTCCATATGTCGCACAACGGTCAACTCGCCATCCAAACCTCTGGCAGTGGGGACATGTTGGAAGCGATCGCCAACGTGTGGGGCCGAGATCTGGCTCGCTCCCTGGCTGAAGTCGACACTGAAATCGGCGGTATGCACATCCGAGGATTTGTCAGTCCACCGCACGTGAATCGGCCAACCCGAGCCTACCAATACCTGTTCGTGAACGGTCGTCCCGTCCGGACCAGATCCCTAACGGCAGCGATGGATCAGGCCTATCGAGATCTGACCCCGGAACGCCGGTATCCGGTTCTTGCCTTGTTGGTGAGCGTGGAGCCCGGCCGGGTCGACGTGAATGTTTCTCCGACAAAGTCAGAAGTCAAGTTTCAGCAGGAGGGTCAGGCATTTGACGCCATTCGGCTTGCGATCAAGAGCGCTCTCATGCATCACGGCATGATGCCGAACGCGGAAGGAGTGGCCCTGGCGAATGAAGCTCTGCGCGCCATCGACCGACCGGCTGGCGTCGAAGATTGGCGCTTGCCGTCGACACCGGCGTCGGAGCCCTTGTGGATGGTTCCAAATACGGAGGTGGAATCTGCGCCGCTGATGGAGGCTCCAATGCCCGCATCAGGAATCACGGTTCCATCCCGACTGGAATCCGAACGATTCCCATTTGGAGATTTGATCGATGGCCTCAAGATCTTGGGTCAGGCGATGGACACGTTTATCGTTGCTGAAACCCGTCGAGGCATCGTCGTTGTGGATCAGCATGTCGCGCATGAGAGGATCCTGTACGAGTACCTCTGTGGGCTGAAGGGCGAATCAGCGATCGAGAAGCAGCCGTTACTCGTGCCCCAAACCCTTCACCTCGACAAGCGATCGGCAGTTCTGCTGCGAGAGAAGATCGATGAGATCGTGCGCGTCGGATTCGATCTTGAGCCGTTTGGTGGTGAAAGTTATGTGGTGCGAGCTGTGCCGGCTGCCATCCGCGCAAAGGATCCGCTAAAAATTCTGCGGGACATGGTGGATGAACTGGTGGATGCGAGCGTCACTCGTCGACTGGTTCCAACCCGTGAGCATATCTGGATCACCAGTGCGTGCAAGATGGCGGTCAAGGCGGGGGATCCGCTGAGCCACGCCGAAATGGAGAAGCTGATCGTTGATCTCGCGACAACGGAGAATCCGTATATGTGCCCGCACGGTCGCCCGATCACCATCACCCTGAGCGCAGAAGATCTATTGCGGAAGTTCAAGCGAACATGATCATCCTCGGCATCGACCCCGGCCTGGAGCGGGTGGGTTATGGGGTTATTCGTCGAGAAGGATCCAAACTGACCCTGATTCAGCATGGACTCATTCAGACACCACGTGTGGCCATCACGCAGAGGCTCGCCCAGATTCATCGGGAAGTCCTGGAGTTGATCGAGACACACCGTCCCGATGCCATGGCGACGGAACGACTCGTATTCGCCGCAAACAAAACAACCGCCATGGATGTGAGCAAGGCTTTGGGCGTCATCTTGTTGGCCGGATGCGACAAGGGTTTGGATTGGGCCGAGTACACCCCGCCCGAGGTCAAACAAGCGGTGGTCGGGGTTGGGTCGGCGGACAAGAAGCAGGTCGAGTTTATGGTCACGAAGATTCTTGGGTTGGAGAAACCTCCGAAGCCCGACGACGTGGCCGATGCACTGGGGATCGCGATCTGCCATGCCTTGCGCAGCCGGGTGCAAATTCGCTAACTTAACGGCATGTACGCTCCGCCGCCGCCACCGCCAGCCCGACGCATTCCCTGGCTGCCGATCATCCTCCTGATCTCGGTGGGAATCCTGTCCGTGGTCGGCCTGTGCGCATTTGGCGGCTTTCAGGCCATGAAGATGGTCAACAACGATCCGCCCGCTCGCGAAGGATTCGGTAAGGCAAAAGTGGTCAAGTATCTCTCCAGCGGCTGGGCGAAGTACCACATTCCTGAGCTTCCCCTAACTCTCGATCTTCCTGGCGAGCCCAAACCCGATACTCTGGAGTTTGAAACGGGCAGCCAGTTCTTTACGAAGAACTGGGTGTATTACACCTTGGACACCGAGCATTCGACGATCGAAATTGTCGGTCAGTGGTATACGTCGGACGATTTGTATTCGCAGCAAGAGGAAATCGATGCGGTCGCTGACTGGGTGGAATACAAGTACGACGGAACCAATGCCAAGTCTGAGTCCAGACCTGCCACATTCGGCAAAATTTCAGGAACAGAGGTCTGGGGATCGATGAAGGACGGGGAGGACAGGATCAACCACCGCGTTTTCTTTTGGAAGCACGGCAAGGAAGGCGTTATCTCGCTTATCGTGACTTACTACGAGGAGTACCAGAAGGAATCCGATGCAGACTTCCGGCGGATTGCCGCGTCTTTAGTGTCCAAGTAGGTGCGACATCCTGTCGCACCGACCGGCCAGATTCAAATGGGCTGGGATTTTGCCAGCCCAATTGGCTTTTAAGCGCCGACAGCCAGATAAACGAAGTCGCTGATCTTTGCGCCTTTCGCTTCTTCGGCCAAATACTGAGATACAGATTTGCTGGGGTCGATATAGAAAGGTTGCTCAAGTAGAACCACCTTCTTGATGAACTCCTTGTTCACGCGACCTTGGGCGATGTTCTTGGCGATCTTCTCGTCCTTGCCCTCGTCGATCGCCCGCTTGGTTTCGATCTCAAGTTCCTTTTCCAGCATTTCTTGAGACAGTTCATCTTTGCTGATGACTTCCGGCGGGTTGGAAACCACCTGGACTGCAACCTTGCGCACGGCCTCAGAACCTGCGTTGTCTCCTTCAGCCAAAACGATCGTTCCCTTGGTCCGGTCATGGTGGACGTACGTGTGGATCGGCGATGAACCGTGCAGTCGGACGGCCTTTGTGATCTGCACATTCTCTCGGAACTTGGCCACGATGCTTTCGGCGAATTCCTTGAGTTTGGGATCGTCCATCGGATTACCGGCAGGCGCTCCATGGTCCCGAACGTAGTCTGCAACTTCTTGCGCCATGCTTACGAATTCCGGGTTCTTGGAAACGAAGTCGGTTTCCGATTCCACGACAACTCCCGAAACGGTTTGGTGATCGGTGCTATTGCTGATTGCGACAACGCCAGCGTTGGTTGCGCGTCCGGCCTTCTTGCCCGCGGCGGCTTTGCCCTTCTCGCGCAAGATTTCCTTTGCCCGCTCGTAGTCGCCGCCAGCTTCTTCCAGGGCGGCTTTGCACTCCATCATCGGAGCGTCCGTTTCTTCTCTCAATCTCTTAACGTCTGCTGCGGTATATGCCATTTTCTTTCCAAATTTGATATCAGTGGTGAATTCAGAGTCGGCTCGGTTGGGGTTGACCGAGCCAACCCCAATGCCAACTTTTGAGCCTTACTCTTCTTCGCCGAAAGCTCGGAGAAGTTCTTGCTCGACGGCGCCAAGCTGGAAGCTCTGACCCTCGTCTTCGGCCTCTTCGTCGGTCGCCTCGCCCGAGACGGTTCCTTCAGTGAGGGATTCGTCGATCGGTCGGGCCTCAAGGATGGTTTCACAAACCTTGGTGGTCACGAGTTTGATGGCGCGGATCGCGTCATCATTGCCCGGGATGACCACATCGACCAAGTCAGGGTCGCAGTTCGTATCCACAATGGCGACGATAGGGATGCCAAGCTTTTTTGCTTCGGCGACCGCGATCGCTTCCTTGTTAAGGTCGACCACGAACATGCAGGCGGGAACCTGGGTCATGTTGCGAATGCCTTCCAGGTAACGGTTGAGCTGGTCGCGCTCCTCCCGTCGCTTGAGAGCCTCTTTTTTGGTCAAGCGATCGAAGTAGCCGTCAGCTTCCATTCGGTCAAGCTCTTTGAGTCGTGCGATTCGAAGGGAAATCGTCTTCCAGTTGGTGAGCGTGCCACCCAGCCAGCGCTCGGAAATCCAGTACTGGCCGGACTTTTGGGCAGCTTCCTTGACGGCGGCTTGGGCTTGCTTCTTGGTGCCCACGAAAAGGACGGTGCCGCCGTCTTCGACGATCTTGTGGATGTAGTTGAGCGCGTCCTCAAAAAGCTTGATCGTCTGGTGAAGATCGATGATGTAAATGCCGTTGCGAGCGCCATAGATATAGCGCTTCATTTTGGGATTCCAGCGTCGGGTTTGGTGACCAAAGTGAACGCCGGCTTCCAGCAGCTCTTTCATGCTGAGCTGAACCATGTTATGCCTCCAGGTTTGCCTCCGAGGACGGTTGGTATTCGCGCCGACAACCCTTTTGGGGACCTGGCCGCGCGTCCGCACTCGTGTGAGATGGCGCCAAGTATACCCGTGGCGAGTGGCGGGCCGGGTTTATAGGCTCGGGCGGCAAGAATTTTGCGTACGGGCAAAAAATCACAGGTTGACAAAATCGCGATCTACAGACTTGTATATAGTAGACAAATATATACTAATAAGTAGAGAGCAGAATGAATCAAGCAGACTTCAGTTTTATTGCGGATGCGTTGCTGGCCATGGTGGGTCAGGACCATTCCGCCCCATTCGAATTGGATGCCTTTGACCGAAAACGGCCCACCACGGCGCGACAGAAGGAGGCGTTGATCCGATTTGCCAGTGCAAAACGACCGGAAGACGAACTTCTCGAGAACGAATGCCGTACGATCTTTGACAAAGCAAATCTGACCGAAAAACAGGCAGAGGTGCTGGATTTGCGCCTGCTTGGTCTATCGTTTGAGCAGATTGCAAGGTGCAAGGGGACCTCTCGCCAAGGTTCGATGAAGGTTTTTTTGCAAGCAATCAAGAAGATTGGCCGGGTTATGCGCGTCTACCCTTACACGGGACTCAGCGACGTATACCGGTATGAGGTTCGACGTGGGTTGCGTCCGGGACCTTTGGTAAAATAACTTTGGGTTAGTGGCGAGTCACGCCAGGTGAATCATGGTTTCCTGCAAGCAATGCAATACGCAAAATAGCCTCGACAGCACTTTCTGCAAGAAGTGCGGAGCAACGCTCGACGCAGTCGAGATCGCTCTGGGGAAAGAAAAACTGGCCGCGATGATTGCGGACGGCAATCGGCTTTTCGCAGACGGTCGGACAGAAGATGCACTGATGGTTGCGGAAACCGCGATCGCCAGCGATCCAACTTCAGCACCGGCAATCTCCCTGAAGGGGATGTGCCTGGAGCGCGGCGGCCATCTTGCCGAGGCTCTCGAGTGCTTCGAGCGAGTGGTCGAGTTGGAGCCCGATTCCACCCTGGACAAGCTCAAAGTTAACGACTTGAAGAACCTTTTGGTGGTCCAAAAATTTGAATCCCGCCAGCGACCGGATCGTCGAGTCGCGGTGATGGGAGCGCTTGCGGCGACGGTTTTGGTCATCAGCGGCGGCGCAATCTTTGCCAAAGCGAACGCGAAGGAATCGCCGGATACGGGCAATCTCGTGGCATCGAACGACCTCAACAAGCCGATCACGTTTTCCGAAGTGCTTCCCAAAGGCGGTGTGCCCAATCAGAGTCAGCCCGCGAATCAAGCGCCAACCGCAGACACGACCCAGCTCCAGGGAACTCAGCTGGACGGCAACGGTCCCACGCAGCAGAATCGCCGGGAACCCATCAACATTCAACGGTACTCAGGCGGCGACCTGCCCGCACCAAACGGGGGCCAGATTCAGGGTGAAATCCGACCGTTCGGCGTAACTCTTCCGGAAGGTGGGTTGCCAAGCACAACGAATGCGAATACAGGGCCAACACAGCCGCCCTCCAATCCCACGCAAGATCCAGAGCCCAAGGTTTTGAACAGTGGCAACACTCAGCCGACAGAACCGGAACCGCCCAAAAACGATCCCGGAATCATCGAGATCGAAGTTTCGAGAGGCGCGCCGAACCGTAACACGAATTCCAGCGGTGACGCGACTCCGACCGGAAACGGCAGGCAAGCACTTTTGGCGGCCGCGCGCAGCCAGATGATGTCCAACAACTATCAAGCGGCGGCCAACACCTTTGAGCGAGCATTGCGAGCAGGAGCCGACCCGGCTTCCACCAACCAACGGCTGGGTCAGTGCTATGCACAACTGGGCCGGAATTCGGACGCAGTGGCGGCCTACACCAGAGCTGCCTCAGCCTTTGAAAAGGCAGGCAACTCGCAGGGCGCCGATGCTTGTCGCCAGGCAATCAAAGTCCTCGGCGGATAAGCCTATGCGACTTTTGATCCTTTCGGTTTTTCTAGTTCTTTCAACGTTTGCTAATGCGATCTCTGGAGCCCTGATCATTCAGGAAAAGTTTCCGAACGATAGGCTCGGAGATCCGAATGTACCGATTGCGAACGAACTCGCAGCAACCTTGGAGCAGGAAGGACTCTTCGCTCCTGTTGTTTGGGGGATGACCGATCCGATCTTTCGATCCGCGCTCAACGAGGGACTGGTCAAATCCGCCGAAGAAGTGCCCAGTCTCGACAAAGCGACGGACGTGGCCAAGCGCCTGAAGCTGGAGTACGTGGTTTTCGTTCGTGCGTACCAATTCGGGAACGCCGTGATGGGCCGGATTCAGCTGTACAAGGGCGGAAAACTGGTGTGGAAGGACCCAATCAAGGGCACAGAGCTCATGGACCCGAACCAAAAGCTCGTTCCGATAGAAGGCGTCGATAAAAACGGCAAGCCAACCAAGACCTACCAGAAGCCGGAGACTTTGAAGACTGAAGATCGGCCGATGTCAATCATGGGCCCGGAAGGATTGAGCCGCGAAGACTCTGCTGAATCGCTCGTTCGGACATGGGCCGCGTACATCAAGGCCGGGCCGATGAAAGGTCAGGCCGTCCAGCCGAAGATTCTGACCCCCGATCCTCTTCCAGGCAACAAGCCGGTCATTCCCGTGGAGGCGATCGTGCCGCGACTGAAGCCAGCGGTCGACAACAAGCAGTTGTTCGCCGATTTGGACGCAATGATTCGGGCTGGACAAGCCATCCCGGCAATCCTCATCCTTCGCGATGCGGTCGATGCCGAGCCCCAGGATGTCGAACGTCGCATCGCGCTTGTGAGAATGCTGCTGCTTTCCGGTCAGCCGGAGTTGGGCGCAAAAGAGGCGAGGCGAGCGGCGCTTCTGCTGCCCGAGAAGGTTGAACTGCGGTCGATGGCCGCCAGGGCCTGGATGCAGGCTGGTCGAGAGGATGAAGCGATGGCCGACCTGAACGAGGCGGTCGCGCGCGACCCCAACAGCGCTGAAACGCGGATGCTCTTGGCGGAAGTGAATTTGAGCAAGCTCAAACCGCAACAGGCAATCGAGCATCTGGACGCTGTTCTGAAAGAGAAACCGACCGCCGACGCTTGGTTCAAACATGCGATGTGCCAAACGCTGCTTGGCCGCAAAGACGAAGCTACTGCTGACTTGACCCGTGCTCAAGAACTGGCGGGCACGCTCGGGCCGCAAGAAATTGCGCTTCGATACGATTCCACGCTCGACCTTTTGGACAAACGCATGACGCAGTTGGGAATCGATCTGCGAAGTCTTTTTTCCCAGGCTCAAGTCAGACGGACGGATGGCGAAGTCAAAACTGGCCATTCGGACAGTTTGGCGCTGGTAGCGGCTTGGACATCGTTCCTGGCGCTCAATTCACCGCCTTCAATTCACCGACCGTCACACGATCGTCGTGTTTTGGCACTCAACTTGCTTGCCCAGTCCCTAA
This sequence comes from uncultured Armatimonadota bacterium, assembly GCA_946478935.1. The sequence goes on along the minus strand of CAMLEL010000013.1, from coordinate 8,521 downwards.
GCGATCTCGGGGCATATCTTGCGACAAATGATGAAGGAACGTTCGCAGATGCCCGAATAAATCTAGGAGAGGCATTGAAACAGTTCACCGCTGCTCAAGCCTCATACCGGAGTGAGATCGGGGGATTGGCAAAGAATGTTCGGACTTGAAGGATTCTGGCTCGGTATCGCCGCAACTTTTTTGGTTGCGATTGGGATTGGCATTTCGAGTATTCGCGCGTTTCGGCGGAAACGTGCGCCAGTGCCACGAACCAATGCAGTATTGAGGATCTCCAACGGATCGACGATTTATCGGTCCCAATTCATTGGCGTTCGGGAAGAGGGTTGGGCATGCACAACTCCGATTCAGAGAGACCAATACATCCCTCTGCGGCCAGGTGACCTACTGACCATCGAGACCATCAATGATAAGGGCATCGCGATCTATCGGACCACGCTGAAGAAGATCACGGCCATTCCGGCGATGGTGATCGTGGACGTGCCAAGCATTTGGAACACCGATGACCGGCGCGATTCAAAGCGCCTTCGCAACCTCGGCCACTTGGAAGCGAAGTTGGATGGACACCGGGTCGGAGTTTTGGATGTTTCTGTGTTTGGCGCACGGTTGAACTCGCAGAAGGAAATGCCGTGTGGTGAGCGAGTCAGGCTTGAGATTCAAGGTTTGAACCAAGAGGTCTACGGCTGGGTGCTGGCGTGCGATCGGAAGGGCGACCGACATACGGTCCGCATTCGATTCGAAGAAGAACTCGAACTGGCAACCTTACAGAAGGCCGCCTAGACTCCCGAAACATTTCACATTCTTGGCGGATTCCTGTACATATCTGCCGAAAGCCCCAAGGGTCGCAACATGCCTCATTGCATTAGCGTCACTTGAGATGACGCATATCCTCCTTCCCTCTGGACGAAGAGAAATCTTCTCCAGAACCACCACTAAGGCCCCTTCTCTGAAGGGGCCGAACTACTTTTGGGTGCCCGATTCTTTTCTTTTTCATGCGCCCATGTTAGAATCCGCACGTAATGAAGTACGTTTTCGTTCTTTTCGTTCTTGCGATGATGCTAATGGGATGCGGCGGCGCAGGTGGCGGAAGATTTCATGGCGAGACTCCGTTTACAGGGCAATGGACCGGTACATGGCAGCGACAAGATGGTACGCAGGCGGGCACCACGCAATACACGGTCGACAACAAGGCTGACTTATTGGGCACACTGCTGCATCCTGAATTGGGATTGGGCGCGATCGACGGCTGGTGCGACACGGACGGCGAAATTCAGGGAACGATTCGCTATCCCGGCGACATCGAGTACTCATTCCATGGCGATATGTTCTTAAATGCGCCCAACGAAATCGTCGGCAACATTTGGGTTGAGCGAACGGGTGAGCCGGATACGCTTTACACGATCAACACGTCGCGGACCTAGTTGTTTAGCTTTGCGTGGATCGGACCAAGACGTCCAGCAGGGCAAACACAAAAACGCCCACCGACACGAATCCGTTTAGCGTGAAGAATGCCAGGTTGACGCGGCTGAGGTCATTCGGCTTGACCAGTGATTGCTCGTAGATCAAAAGGATCCCTGCCAAGGCGACGCCAACGAAGTACAACGGTCCAGCGTGAGCCAGGAGCCCACCCAAGACCAGGAATCCAACAGCGAAAACATGTGAAGCACGGCTGATTGCAAGCGCGGTGACTTTTCCGAAAGTTTCCGGAATTGACCGGAGTCCTCGTTCTCGATCGAACTCCTCATCTTGCAGCGCATAGATGATGTCGAAACCAGCCGTCCAAAACAGAACGGCGGCGGTCATCGGCAAAATTGCCCAGTGAAGTTGACCCGTCACGCCGATCCAAGATGCGGCCGGAGCAATCCCGAGAGAAAGTCCGAGGATAAAGTGACACAGCGGCGTGAATCGCTTGGTCACGGAATAGAAGAGAGTCGTGCCGAGGGCAATCGGACTCAGCGTGAAGGCGAGCGGATTCAACATGAACGCCGCGAGGAAGAAGATCAGGCAGCTTCCGAAAAAGAAGATCGAACTTTGACGCAAGGAAAGTAATCCGGCAGGGATTGCACGGGTTTTGGTTCGCGGATTCTCAGAATCGATTTGACGATCAGCGATTCGGTTCCAGGCCATCGCGGCACTGCGGCAACTCACCATCGCCACAACGATCCAGAAGAAAATTCGTGCGCCGGGCCATGCTGTCCCAGTAGCAGCGAGAGACCCCCACATCATCCCGATCATCGCGAACGGTAAAGCAAAGATGGAGTGCTCAAACTTGATCATTTCGAGATAAACCCGAAATGCCGTCCATCCTCGCGCAGCGGTGGCCATTGGCGCAGAGTTTACTCGGACCTCCCGTTTCAAACGCGGAGCGGGAGGTCCGCTGAGCTACTAGACCCCCGCGAGGGCTGCGTGATGCTCGAAGTGCTCGCTGGCGGCCTGGGTAAGGGTTGTGAAGTGGGCGCCCTTCTCCCGGAAGTAGCGGATCGTCTTTTTCAGGTCTTCCACGGAATCGTGGTAGTCACGGAGTCCGAGACAGATCACTTCGCGATCGAGGTTCGCATCAAAGAGGTCGACCAAGTTATCGAAGCCCGCATCCAGGTAGCCCATCTGACCGTTGTGGGTGGCTACGGGGACGTGGAGGACCTTGTTCGATCCCTCCTTCTTGAGGTCGTCGCGATCGCTGTGGTAGGGCTCGTGGGGGGCACCCTTCCAATCGACGAACATCTTGTATTCGGCATCGGGGACGATGGACGTGTCGACGAGAATGCCGATTTCTTCCAGGTACGGGATATCTGTGGGAAGCAGGGCGAAAGCGCCGGCTCGAAAGGCAGTGACTTTGATGGTGTGCGACTTCAGGGTGTCTTTTGCGAGCCAGATGATATTGGCGCGCTCTTTGGGATCCTCGACATAGCCACGCTCGTTCTCGAAATTGACCTTCATCCCCATCTCATGCCAACTGGGGATTTTGTGAGCGAACTCGTGATAGTAGAGGTTGGTGTTCGCGCTGGGGTCCTTCAGAGAAACATGCACGAGCCACGTCGCGGGTACAAATTCGTTCTCGAATACCTTGATGTATTCCGAGGTGAAGCAGCGATCGTGGTGTGCGCCTTCGCAGTCTATGGTGAAAACAACATTGGGCATGAGGGTTCTTATCTCCTATGGATTGAGACGACGTCGTCTCGAGTCGATCGTTGGCGAGTGCTTGGGGCGGGTTTTGGGGTTTGGGCGCAGAGCCCAAAGTTCAACGCCTGCGATTGGCGATTGAACTCAGCTTTCGGTGTTTGGAAACTGATCAAAACCAGGTGGTTGCCCCGAGAATCAATTTCGCTCCTCATTTCGAGGAGTCCTTCTCTATCTTACGAGATTTTGGGATTGGTGGATCGGTCGATTTGGGACTGAGTCCCTCTTCGTATCAGTTTGCGCGGCATAGGTTTCGCCCTTTCGCCGGCGAGTGGTAACCTGACACATTCCCGGCGATGCTTGAAATTCGACATCTCGTCAAACAGTACAAGTCATATCGGGCCGTGAATGACCTCTCCATTACGATCAACGGTGGCGAGATCGTCGGTTTATTGGGACCCAATGGCGCGGGCAAGACCACGGGCTTGCGATGCATCGCGGGCATTCTGCGGCCTACCAGCGGCGAGATCCTGATCAATGGTTGGGATATCGTCAACGATCAAGCAAAAGCCAAGGCGGGTCTTGCGTTCGTGCCGGAAGTGCCCTCACTTTACGAACTGCTCACCGTGCAAGAGCACCTGAAGTTTGTTGCGATGTGCTTCAACACGCTGGACCGCTTCGAGGAAAAGCGCGATGAACTCCTGGAGCGTTATGACCTGACCGAAAAGCGGAATGACCTGGTCGCAACGCTTTCCAAAGGTATGAAGCAGAAGCTGAGCGTGGCTTGCGCCCTGGTTCACAGCGCCAACGTCCTGCTCTTCGATGAGCCGCTGATCGGCGTCGATCCGGCGGGCGCGGCAGAACTGAAACGGGAGATCTTGCGTGCCAAGTCCGAGGGGTCGGCGGTACTGATTTCGACTCATCTATTGGATACCGCCGAAAAGCTGTGCGATCGCGTGATCATTTTGAATCGGGGCGTGAAGATGGTCGAAGGCACGCTCGAAGAGCTGCGGCAATTCAGCGGTTTGGAGGGCAGCAGCCTGGAAGACGTCTTTTTGAAGCTGACTGAGGAGGGCGTTGAAGCCGCTTCTGTTCCTAACGGGTAGGACGCTGATCAACGGCGTCAAGCGCGCCTTGACCAATCCGCGGCGGCTGATCGCTTTTCTTTTCGCAGCGGGTTGGCTGATCCGATTCGTTCTGTTTCCGAGTCAGGGAGAGCGCCGCGCGTTCGACCCGGCTTCACTCGATCGTGCCGGTCAGCTTTTACAGAATGTCGACATTGTCCGGATCATGGACGCGGTGGTGTTTGCCGGATTCGCCTTTATCTCTTTCTTTTTGGCGTTGGGCTCCCTGAGCACACGGAACAGCTTTCGGCCCGCAGACGTGGATGTGCTCTTCCCCACGCCAGTCGAACCGAAACTGGTCTTGGTCTTTCGCATCGTTCGCGATTACCTCGTCACGCTCCTCGCACCCTTGTTTTTCATCATCGTCGGATTCCGCCCAGCGTCGATGGGGGTCAAGAGTCTGCAACGGGCAGCAGAGAATCCAGAAACCATCCAGCAAACGCTCCGCGTGGCGATGGCGGCATGGCTATTGGTGGCGTTCTCCTGGGTGTGCATCAACTATGCCGCTTCCCTATTCATCAATCGCAGCGACCTGGCAAGCACTCGGAATCGCCGGATCTTGGGTTGGAGTCTGGGGCTTGGCCTTATCGGAGTGTGTGTCTACATCGCATGGCGCGCTACCACCTTTACCGGCTGGCAAGATTGGGTTGCTCTTTCGGAGTATCCGGCGATTCGCCTGATCTTCTTCACCGCAACCCTGGCGATGTGGACGGTCCACGGAATGGTTCAGGGCGAGTTGTTGCCTTTGGTAGCCGGCTTCGGCGGCTTATTGGCCATTATCTTCTTGTCTCTACGCATTGCCGTCGGACAAGTTGGTTGGATGTACGATCAGGCGGCGGCACGAGGCTTTGACGCGGTGAACGCGAGAAAGCTCCAGCAGTCGGGCGATACGATCGGACTTATGATTGCCCAAGCAAAGCAAGGCAAGGTCAAGGCGGGACCGTTCGGGCGGCTCTCGCGCATCACGGTTCGAGGCGGCTGGGCGCTGATCTGGAAAGAACTGTTGATCGGCTTGCGCAGCACATGGTTCCTCGTGATGCTGTTCGGCGTCATCGCCATTTTCATCTCGCTCCTGCCGGTGATCGCCGGCGCACAGGAACGATCGCTCGCCAGCGGATATGTGTTTCTCTTTATGCAGTCGATCGGTGTGTTTATGTCAGCGTCGGCGCTTGCCCAGGCCGGGTTTATCGAAATGCTGCGACGAGTGGATGTGCAAAAGCCGTTGCCGTTTACATTTTCCTCGACGATCCTGTTTGAGGTGGCGGCCAAGGCCGCACCGGGAGCGTTTGCAGCCATTCTGAGCTCGATAGTAGCCGTGATCGTCCGACCTGAAATCTGGCGGGAGGCGCTGGCAGGCGTGATCGTGATGCCCACTCTGGCGGTGCTGATTTGCCTGGTCACCTGTTTGACCACGATCTTGTTTCCGGACTTCGACGATCCAACGCAGCGAGGCTTTCGTGGCATGATGACTTTTGCGGGAGTCTTGGCCGCGTGTGCGCCGGGCTCCTTGGCGTTCGTCGGGATGGCCGCGATTGGGATGTCCTCTGTACTTGCAGCCTTGGTGGCAGCGGTGATCAATGTGGGAGTCGCGGCCCTCGTCGCCATGCTTGCCGGAGGGCAGTACGCCCAATTCAACCCAAGCGAGTAGAGCGGTACAATTGGAACCTGTTTGAGCCTCCTGGAGGTTCGAGTGCCGATCGCGAACCAATGTCGCAGCAAGATTGTTGGGAACATCGAAGAGACCATGAAGATTCGCTCCTCCGCCAAAATCGCGATTGGGTTCCTCGTCATTGTTGCGGCTGGCTACTTTGGCTGGCAGCTCTATGCGGGTATGACCGTCGATCGCATTAAATTCGATCCCATCAAGCCATCCAGAGTGAACATCGTCGGGATTGCTGCCGATAGCGGTTATCGCATTCTGGTCGCCAACCATGCCGCTCAGCTGATTCGCGGGGGTTCAACATCCTTTCAAAGCGACACGGGCTTTGGCAGCGGAGGAGACGCCTCCGAGAAAAAGCGCGTACCGATTCGAGAAATGCTGCAGGCGCTACAAGGCGATGCCGAGCAGCTCGGGCAGTTCATCGCGATCATGAACGAGATGGCGGAGACGGCTGATTGGCCCACGGAGCGAATCATTTGGAGTGAGTCCGACCTGAAGAAGGCGCTGGATGGCGATCCGGAACTTCGAACGAAGTTGGAAAAAGACATCAACGTCGACCTGAAAGGAAACCCTCTGAAGCAGATCAGCCTTACGGCGCATGAAAACGGGATCATCGTCGAAACCCTGGTTCCGTGCAAGGTACAAGTAGGCGCGAATGTAGTCGATATGCAGGCGCCCATCCAGGTTCCCTTTCGGTCGCGCGTTTCGCGAGGCATTGAAAAGGAATTGGTCAAAGAGGAAAAGGCCTACGATCTGACCACGCTGGCCGGATACTACGCGTTGGCGACCCAGCGGATCGCCGATAAGAGCGAACAACGAGAAGACGTGGCGGCCGCTCTTCGAAACATTATCGACCCCGCTACGAACGCTGAACTCGCTCGTCCTGCCCAACAAGTTCTCAAAAGCGCGACGGTGGTCGTCACGGATGCCTTTATAACTGAAGCTTCTTACCGAAACTATGAGGCAGGCGGTGAGAATCTCAGCGACATTACAATAAAACTGACGGAGGAGGGTCGAAAGCGCCTTTGGCAATACAGCCGGAGAAGAGTGGGCTCTCAACTCCTCCTTATTGTGGACGGCGTCGCCATTGCGGCGCCGAGGATTCGACACGAGCTGGCCCAGGGAGAGCTTCAGGTCACTCAAATGCCCGACAAGGTGTTGGTTCAGGATGCGGTCAACGCCATTAATGACAAATCTGGAGCGAAAAGCTGAATGAAGTACATCTCGATATGCGTGATTACAATTGCATTGATCGTAGGTTGTTCCGGCAGTTCTGAAACCGGCGGCTATGTCCCCAAACCACCGGAGAAGATGACTCCGGTGAGCGTGGAGGCCGGCAAAGAAGGCACCCTCTACCCGTTTGCGGTGGGCAATTCCTGGACCTATGCTTATTCACGGGCCATCCAGCGAGGGACGCAAACTGCCAAGCAGAGCGCGGATATGACCATAAAGGTTACAAAGGTCGAGCCGATTTCGAATGGGCAGCGAGCGACGATGTCCATCCTGATGAATGGAAAGCCTGAAGGCACTCAGGTTTGGATTTCGAACGATAAGGGCATTTTCCAGGTGAGCATCGGCGGATCCACAATCACGACGTTTAACCCGCCTTTGACAGCGATTCAGTTTCCGGTTGAAGATAATGCCAGGTTCTCGTGGAAAGGAACTGGGGGAGGCGCCAAGATGGCTTCCAACTCCGTCATCGTCGGTTCCACCGAGGTCGATTCGGAGATGAAGCGGTTTGCTGCCATCCAGGTGGACACCAAGTATTCGAGCGTTAGCGGCGGAAAAACAACGCGCGCCGAGCAGAATGTTTGGTTTGTGCCGGGAATTGGTATCGTTAGGCTTCGAGATTCGTCAAAAGGGCCAAACGAAGCCAGCGAGTTGCTCTTAAGCTTGAAAAGCTACACCGTCAAATGAAAATCCAATCGATTCTTCCCATTCTGTTAATCGGCATCGTCGGGTGCAAAGGCAATGAAGCGCCTGCCACCAGTTCAGCAGGCTCCACCGGTGGTGGTCAACCTGGCGCCCAAACGATCGCGCCACCGGTCGCGCCCAAACCGGCAGAACTCCCGGCCTCCATCAAACACGCAGGGTTTGAATACTATGGTCTCGGCAATCAAAAGCCTATGGACGTAACCCTGAAGGCTCCCGACGTTCCAGAAAAAACTGGCGGCGTTCAAGTCACTCTGGACAAAGTGGAGGGCAATCAAGCCTATTTCAAAGTCGCGAGAACCGGAGCCATCGCCGAGGATTTGGGTGACGATACGGTTATGGTCGACGCGACTGGCGTGTACATGGCTGGTACTTCGATCGGAACGATCAGTCCTGAAAAGTTCCTCGCGATGCCCGCTAATCCAACCCCGGGTAAGACTTGGAAACTGCAAACCAAAGTCACTCGCAAGGACGGACAGGAGATTCAGGAGAACAGCACCTACAAGGTTGAAGGCATTCGCGATGTCAAGACCAAGAACGGCAACCAAAGGGCCCTGCTGGTCACATCAGACGGAACTGCCAACGTATCGATGGGTACCCAAACTCAGAAGGCGAAGTATCAGACCAAGTCTTGGTATGTGAAAGGAGTCGGTCCCGTTCGGATCGAAATCGCTCTCACCGCCACTGGGCA
>CAMLEL010000012.1 GCA_946478935.1 uncultured Armatimonadota bacterium | reverse complement strand
TCGGGGTTGGATTCCACCAAATGCTCTTGCAATCCCTCTTTGGCGGCAAACCAGACCGCGACCCGATGATCGTGATGATGGTCAGCGAAGCAGGCAAATTGGCGTTTGCCTTTGATGAACCAGGCCGGTTCTCCGTGACTCATCCGCTCTTCGACATCGGGCAGGTTCAAGCAAGTGGCGCGAATCTGATCGAGCGGATTCACCGGGAGGACTCCCATCTGCGATGATGCACGAGAAAGGCGATGAAAGGAATCCACCAGATGACATCGTTCGTGAGACAAATCCATCCGAATTGAACCGGAAGTTGGTTCGATGCGGCCGCCACAATGTATCCCAACGGGCCAAGCACTTTGCCAGCCAGACCGATCCAAACAAAGGATCCATATCGCTCTGGATCACGGGCAACAAGCCAGTATCCTATCGAAAACGTCCCCACCATCATGCCGATGCATTGCCAAAGAGCAGGATAGTTGGGGCGAGAGATCGACAAAATGTCGAACGCGAAGTTGGGAGCCAGGGAGACTGCCATCGACCAAACCAAGTTGTAGGCTGCGGCTGCGTAGAAGATCCCCCGAAACTTCTCAAGTCTCCTCACGGTTGGATTATGCCCATACTGCCATCGATGGCACATCTTGAGCCCTACCAAACCTTGATTGGTGATCGCTGGCTCAGTTTGCCACTGGGCGTACGCGCTTCCCATTCCGTGCCGATAACTGCATCAGGGCTGCTTGCCGTTTCGAGAGCTGAGCGAGGAATCGCCGGAATGATCGCTCGGGCGATGGGACTGCCTTCATCCGGACTCCGCGTCCCTGTGACTGTTCGAACCAAGTGGCAGGGCAATCGAATCCTCTGGACGCGCGACTTCAACGGCAAATTGCTTCTCACCACCCAACGGATCGAAGAAAACCTGATCGTTGAGCGGCAAGGCCCATTTTCGCTTCACCTCAGTATGCGGGCGACCGATGCCAGCTTGAAGTTACGGCGAGTCGGGCTCCGCTTCCTGGGTATCCCCATTCCAATGGTTTTCGGTCCGCACGTACTTGCTCGCGTTAGCGCGGGGTCGAGTGAAGGAGCTTGGAAGGTAGACGTTAAATTCATTCACTTCGGATATGGCTTCGTGGGCCGCTATCGGGGTGAAATGAATTCACATTGAATGCTGCGATTTGGATTCTGATGGTCCAAGCTTGCTTGGGAGCCTTCGATACCCTTTACTACCATGAATACAAGCTCAAACTTCCGCATGGTGAGCATACGGCGGTCGAACTCCGTCTGCATGCGGCCCGTGACTTCCTGTATGCGCTGATCATTGGCTCTTTGGCATGGATTGAATGGCATGGCTGGCCCGTTTGGATCCTTGCGGCTTCCCTGCTGGCGGAGATTGCCATCACCCTTTGGGACTTCGTGGAGGAGGATAAAGTCCGCAAGCTGCCTGCCGGCGAACGCATCATGCACTCGATCATGGGCATTGTATACGGCGCATTCTTGGCGCTACTCGTGCCCAACCTCATCAAGTGGATGGAATTGCCGGCGGGGTTTGGCCCCAAATCTCATGGCTTTCCGAGTTGGGTGCTCACGATCATCGCCATCGGCGTAGCCGTAAGCGGCGTACGGGATTTGGCGGCGTCGCTGGGTTTCAGGGAGCGGAGTCCCTAGTCTCTACTTTTCGAACCGGGCGACAATTTCAGAACCTTTCACCAACTCCAGGCGGCCCTCCACAACCCTGAAGGCAGTGGCCTCTCGCAGCATTGACACGAAGCTCCGCTCCTGTTCCATCAACTCTTCACTCGCCCCGATCAAGGTTTGAGTCCCGGGCGTAATGTTGATCGAACTACCGGTGATGCGGAAAGCGCCGGTCAGTTGGTTGACCCCTGTGTAGCTGCTGAACCGCCGACCGTCAACGTCGAATTTAACAGTAGGGGCGCCCTTGGATCCCAGTTGCAGCGGCTTCCCACGAAGTTCTGCCAGTTTCCAGGTCACACCTTGAATCGGCTCTTGGGCAGGGACCACACGCTTGAGCGTCAGCGACACGCGCCGCACCCGGTTGTGGATGACCGGAACGTCGTTAGACGTTGCAAACAAAGTTTGAGCGCCAATAAGGATCGCGGCTCGCAAGACATACTTGTGTCCCTTCTTGATCGCAGAATCTTGGAAAGGCACCTGAAACGTAATCGGCACCTGCTTACCGCCCGTTGCGAACTTCAATTCCGATGTCAGTCTAGGTTGGTCAGCATCCGTCACATTGTCAATTCGCAGGATGACCACTGAGTTTGGCGGCAGGGCTATTCGCTCTCGGTAGGTGATTTCGCCCACGACCTGTCCAGCTTGGACAATACTGGCAATCCCCACCAATCCGAGCGTGAGAAGGTTACGAAGAGTCATAAAGTTTGTACGATTGTACGCCCCGGGACGCATCACTCGGCCTAGGTATCCTCCTATTGTGGCGAAAGGCGAACCGAATCTGGCAGCCCCTTCTGTCCGATCGCACAGTGGCTACCGTTGGCATGGTGTGGACTTGCTGCCTTACAAAGAGGATGGCAATGTGTTTCGCAATGTCACGCGTCAGATCCTCTACCACGGTGAACATGACCTTCCCGTCGAACTTCGGTACTTCGAAGTGGGGATCGATGGTCATTCCACTCTGGAGCGCCATGAGCACGCCCATCTGGTGGTGGTTAATCGCGGATCGGGCAGAGTTTTAGTTGCAGACCGGGTGTTTGAAATTGGGCTCAACGATGTCGTGCAGATCCCTCCTATGACTTGGCACCAATTCCGCGCGACGAATGCTGAGCCCCTCGGGTTTCTTTGCGTGGTTTCCCGCGACCGTGATCGCCCTCAACGGCCCGGTCCAAACGAATTAGAGGACCTTCGACGCCATCCCGAGGTGGCGGAATTCATTCGTTTTTGACAGCCGACAATCCGCTGTATAATGGGTTCAGCGCAATTGGGGCGCAACCGGGTCCGCGGAAAGGGCTTAGCCCACCTAAAACGAATCATCGATTACAAACCGATATGCGGCCTTGTCGCGGACCCGAGGCAATCGCATGGAGGTTAGTATGTCGAAATCACTCCCTGAGAGCCCGAGTCTGGAGCATCTCAAAAACGAAGCGAAAGCCCTCAAGAAAATCTCTGGCCAGCGGCTTGCCGAAGCTCAACTCCAGGTGGCCCGCGAGTATGGATTCGCATCCTGGGCCAAGTTGAAAAACCACGTGGAAGGCTTCTCTAATTTCCGCCAGGGATTCTTCCAGGCAATTCGCAGCGGCGATCGATCCAAAGTTCAGCACTTGCTGACTGATTCGCCTGGGTTGATCCGATCCCATGATCCAGATTCGTTTGGGCAAGTCCCCATCTCTGCAGCTGCGAGCCGTGATGACATCGCCATGATCGAACTTCTGATTTCGAATGGAGCGGATGTGGATGCTCGAAGCGATTGGTGGGCAGGGAGTTTCGGCGCCCTCGACTTCTGCAACGAAAGTACGGCCAAATACCTGATCGAGCATGGCGCTACACTCACGGCCCATGCGGCTGCCCGACTCGGCATGGCCAACGAACTGAGAGCGATGGTCGCAGATGATTCGAGTGTGGTTCACGAGCGAGGTGGAGATGGGCAGTTTCCACTGCATTTTGCAAGCACAGCGGAAATCGTCGAGATTCTCATCGACGCTGGAGCAGACCCCGATGCACGCGATATCGATCATGAAGGAACAGCCGCCCAGTGGCGGATCAAAAACGATCCAGTGCTGGGAAGACTGGTCAAGCTTGGAGCAAGCACCGACATTTTCATCGCCATTGCCCTCGATGATCCCTGGCTGATCGAAAAGCACCTTCAAGCAGAACCAGACCGGGCGGCATGTCTCGTACGAAAAGCCACTGAACCTGGGAATCCAATGATTCCTGTCACTGCGCCGGGCGGCCACATCTACACCTATGAACTCGGCTTCGCGAGCCCGCTCCAGGTTGCTGCAAATCTGGGCAAGGATCGGGCCTATGCGTTTCTGTTCGAACAGTCGCCGCCGCGATACCAGCTTCTTGCCGCAGCGTGGAAGGGTGATGCAGACCAAGCGCAAAGGCTCAGAAGGTACGTCGCCGAACTTTCGCGTCAGGAAGCGAGCCAAATCGCCGACGCGGCTCGGAACAAGCGCCACGATCTGCTCAAGCTCATGATCGAGTTGGGGTTTCCGATGGACGCCCAAGATCACGAAGGAATGACGGCCCTTCATTGGACCGGCTTTCACGGCGATCTCGACGGGATGAAGCTCGTACTTGACCAAGCCCCTAATCTGGAAATACTGAACGGCTACGGCGGCAATGCCCTGAGCACCACCTGCTATGGGTCGATGCATGGATGGTATGCCAAATCTGGACAGTATCCAGATTGCGTCAGGCTTTTGGTGCAGTCGGGAGCCGTGCCCAAAGAAGGTCTTCGAGGGAGCCAGGCAGTCAATGAGGTGCTCGATCGGATGCGCGACTGAAACAGGCAATTCTATCAGGTGGATCGGATGGCAGGACAACGTGAACTGTCGTACGATGTGTCTGTGATTAAGCCAAAGCTGTTGTTATCGTGTTTCGCATTCTTGAGTTTGGCTGCTGTTGGACAGGCCGCGCCAATCTTCTTTTTCGCGAATCTCGACGGGCCGTCAGAATTTCCGCCGGTTCCGTCACCAGGGTTTGGCACGGCCTACGTTACGATCGATCCGATTGCCCACATGATGCGTGTACAAGTTGACTTCGCCAATTTGTTGGGCACCGTAACTGTGTCGCATATTCATGTAATCAATGGACCCAACGATGCAAATTTCTTTGATACGATCGGTCCTGTGGCCACCACCGTTCCGACTTTCACCGGGTTTCCTTCCGGCGTAACCAGTGGATCGTACGATCAAACCTTCGATATGACTCTGGCAAGTTCATACAATCCGGCGTGGATCACGGGGAGCGGTGGAACGGTGGCGGCAGCGGAAGCACAGCTCTTTAGCGGCATCTTGGATGGTCGGGCCTACTTGAACATTCACACCCAACTCTTTCCGGCCGGCGAAATCCGTGGATTCCTCCAGCCGGTGCCAGAGCCGGGAATGATGGCTTTGTTAGGCTTGAGCGCCGCCGGTCTGGCGTGGCGTCGCCGCCTAAAAGCGAAAAAGTAAAAGCGAGGGGATTGGCTGCCCGCCAAGGATTCGAACCTCGATAAACAGATCCAGAGACTGTTGTCCTGCCATTAGACGAGCGGGCAGCGCGTCGGTGGGAGATTATACCTTTGGCGCTCCGAGGACCAAGGACTGCGGAGCGCCACGTATCAAGCTTAGCTGGCGCGACGGATCTCTTCTTCTGTCATCAGGATGGGATCGATGCCGCGTTCGATTACACCTTCCGGTACCAGTACTCGGCGGACGCCCTCGGCCGTCGGCACTTCATACATCACGTCCATCATGATCTGCTCGATAATCGCGCGAAGGGCTCGGGCGCCCGTTTTGCGCTTCATTGCTTCTCGAGCGATTTCTTGAAGAGCACCCGGTTCGACGATCAGTTCGACATCGTCAAGTTCAAAGAACTTGGCGTATTGCTTGAGTAGCGCATTCTTGGGTTCGCTCAGGATGCTGATCAAGGCGGCTTCATCCAAGAGATCAAGCGTCGCGATCACGGGCAATCGTCCGATGAACTCGGGGATGAGTCCGTATTTCAGCAAGTCATCAGGCAATAAGTGCCGGACCAGATTCTTATCCTGCTCAGACTTGGACTGAGGATTCGCTCGGAATCCCATGACGTTCTCCTTCATGCGGCGACGAATGATGTCGTCGATCCCCTCAAAGGCTCCACCACAGATGAACAGGATGTTGGAAGTATCGATCTGCAGATACTCCTGCTGGGGATGCTTGCGCCCGCCCTGGGGCGGGACATTGGCTGACGTGCCTTCTAGAATCTTCAGCAGCGCCTGCTGAACGCCTTCTCCGCTCACATCACGAGTGATCGAAGGGTTGTCGCTCTTCCGACCAATCTTGTCGATTTCGTCAACGTAAATGATTCCCCGCTCGCAAGCCTTCTTCGGGTCGCGTGGATCGAGGGTTTCAGCGGCTTGCCAGAGCTTCAGAAGAATATTTTCAACATCCTCACCAACATAGCCAGCTTCAGTGAGCGCCGTCGCATCGGCAATGGCAAACGGTACGTTCAGCATGCGGGCGAGCGTTTGAGCGAGCAGCGTCTTTCCGGACCCGGTGGGGCCGACCATGAGGATGTTGCTCTTTTGAAGCTCGACGTCGTCATCGCGGAACGGTGTGTCAGAAACTCGTTTGTAGTGGTTGTACACCGCCACGGCCAAAGCCTTCTTGGCGTGGTTTTGACCGATGACGTAATTGTCCAGGTGCTTGACGATTTCTGCGGGCTTTGGCACTTTGCCGCCCGATTGGGCGGCAACGGCTGGCCGCGCTACGGCAGCCGCCGGAATGGACGCGGCGCCTTCCTTCTTCTCCGGATCGTTATGCAGGATGTCGTTGCAGAGATCGATGCAGTCGGCACAAACCGCTCCATGCAAACCTACGATGAGCTTCCTTACCTGCTCCTTTGTCTTGCCGCACAGGCAGCACTGGTCCCGTCTCTCAACTGTCCTAGCCATTCACGCTCCAAACTTTGTAGTTATCGTACGCCAGGTTCGACCATACGGTCTACGAGACCATAGGCCACGGCCTCTTCGGAAGACAGCCAGTGATCGCGATCACAGTCTTTTCGAACCTTGTCTTCGGGTTGCCCCGTGTCATGGCTCAACAATCCCATGAGCGTATCCATCAACCGGTTGGTTTCTGCCACCTGAACATTAATATCGGCGGCAGTTCCGCGAAACCCACTGGAAACCTGGTGGATCATGATGCGAGCGTGCTTCAATGCAGACCGCTTGCCTTTGGCTCCGCCCCCCAGAAGCACCGCTCCCATAGAGGCGGCAACTCCCACGCAGGTGGTGGCAACGTCACACTTGATCACTTGCATCGTGTCGTAAATGGCAAGTCCTGCATAAACCGAGCCACCGGGCGAGTTGATGTATAACTCGATATCTTTATCAGGGTCTTCCTTCTCCAGGAAGAGGAGTTGGGCCACGATGAGATTCGCGAAGTAGTCGTCGATCTCCGTTCCAAGATAAACAATTCGATCTTTGAGCAGTCTCGACCACAGGTCGTAAGCGCGCTCCCCGCGCGATGACTGTTCGATTACCATTGGTACGCCCACATTAACCTCCTGTTACTAGGCCCAGTTTAGATTTTCAGACGCCAGTTTTCGCTAGGGGCGCTAGGCCCCTGCGAGGGCGACTTCCTTGATATCGGCATTTTCGAGCAAGAACTCGCTGACTTTTCGGGAAATCGAACGATATTGGATTTCCTCCATTGCCTTGTTCTTCTGCAACATCTCGAGCATCTGTTGAGGTTCCACTCCGAATTCAGACGCCATCGAATAGAGCTCTCGGTTCAATTCCTCGTTTCCGATCTCCATTTTCTCCTGCTCGAAGACGGTTCGGATCATCAGCGCCCGGATCACATGCGTCTTGGCTTTTTCTCGCCACGCTTCTACAAGGCCCTCCACGGTCATTCCGTTCTCGGCGGCATGCTGCTCCATGTTCTTGCCTTGCTGGTGCATCTCCTGCTCGGTTTCATACAGCCGGCGGTTAGCAAGCTGCTCCCACATGTTATCACTGACTTCGACCTTGCTCCGTTCCAAGAGCCGCTCCAAAAGCTGCTCCGTCACCATTTCTCGGACCATCTCGTTCTTGGCGCGCAGAATGCCTTCACGAAGTTTGATGTTGAGATCGTCCAGGTTGTCGGTCTTCAGGCTTTGGGCAAACGCGTCGTCGATTTCTGGGAGCTTGACCGCGCTGATCGAGTTCAGCGTGACCAGACACTTGAAGGGTTTGCCAGCCCAGTCTTTCTCCTGAAAGTTCTCAGGGAAAGTTAGGTCCAGGTGCTTCATTTCCTCGACCTTCATGCCGCTGAGGGCTTGGTCGAGTTGCGGGAAGGTTTTGCCAACGACGGTCATGAAGTTCCGACCGTCTCCTTCCTCGCCATCCAGTTTGATGTTGACGACGGCAACATCGCCTTCCTCCGCTCCCCGATCGGTTACCGCTTCGCGCGAATGACGCTGCTTGCGAAGCTCCTCGATCTGGTATTCGACTTCCTCGTTGGTCACTTCGATTGCCGGTTTCTCCACGGGAAGTCCCTTGTAATCGCCCAGTTCCACAACTGGTGGCAGGGGGACCTTGGCATTGAACTCGCAGACTCCCTCTTCCTGATCGATCTTGACCAATTCAACGGCGGGAGCCGTGCCGGGATCAGGCTTGATTCCCTCTTGTTCGACAGCTTGCCGGAAGGCAGAGCGAACGATCGCCTCGGCCGCTTCTTCGTTTAGCTGTCCTGGATCGATCATCTTCTCGATCATCCCCTTGGGAACGTGGCCGGGTCGGAATCCCGGCATTTTGATGTTTTTAGAAATCGACTTCAGGGCTTTGTCATAGCCCTCTTTCACCTGCTGCGCGTCGCAGATTACGTTCAACTTAACGGTGCAGGGATTCAGGTCTTCGCGGGTTACTTGCATGGCGGTGGGAAGGGCGACGGCCCAATTTGAATAGGAGATTGTACCTGGGTCACGGTCGATCGCTGGGGGCCGCAAGCAGGCTCTTCAGGGTCTGATCCAAACTCGGATGGTCGTATGTAAAACCTGCCTCCGCAAGGACGCGCGACGTTGCCCGCTGGCTCTGCAAAACTACGTCAGCTTGCACACCTTTAATGGCGCCGACGGTGCGGATAGCAAATGCAGGTACAGGTGGCGACCAAGGGCGCTTGGCGGCGTGGCGAAGTGCCGCCATAAAGTTTGTGTTTTTGACCGGCTCCGGTCCGACGCCGTTGACCACGCCCTCAAACTTTGTATCGACCACCCAAGCAAAGATTCGGGCCAGGTCCTCGATATGGATCCACGGCATCCACTGGTGGCCGCTGCCGAGCGTTCCTCCGAGAAAGAGCTTGGCAAACTTGGCCAGTTCTGGAAAAGCGCCGCCATCGCGGCCGAGAACGGTTCCGATTCGAATTCGAGCCTTGCGTGTACCGGGAGTGTCAACCGATTCTTGCGCTCGCTCCCAGGCCAGACAGACTTCCGATAGGAATCCTTCCCCGGCCGGGCTTGATTCATCCAATAGAGTGTCGCCTGCGTCGCCGTAGTAACCGACGCCGCTGACATTGATCCAGGTGATGGGCGCGTTTTGGCAAGAGCGGATAGCCTTTCCGATAGCCTCTGTACTTTTCGTCCGACTTTCCAGAATTTTTCGCCGATTCTCCTCGGTCCAACGCAAAGTGACCGGCTCCCCGGAAAGGTTGATGACGGCAGCGGCTCCATTCAGCAACCCCGACCAATCTCCGACTGTCTCGCCATTCCATTTGGCTAGGGTCGCGCCCTCGATCGACCGCGTCGACCGACTCAAGATCACAACGTCGTCGCCACGATTTCGAAACAATTGCGTGAGGGCGGCACCAATGAATCCGGACCCTCCTGCGATCACCACTCTCAAGTTGAGCGTCTCCTTTGACTTAATGCATCCACTCTTGGACCAAGGATTGATCTTGACCCAAAGCTTGCAGCACCCTAGCCACGACGGTATCTGCAAGCTCTTCTAATGACGACGGCCGGTGGTACCACGCCGGGCAGGCCGGAATTACCGTTCCTCCTGCTTCCGAAAGGGTCGTCAAGTTGCGGAGCATGATTGTACTCATGGGCATTTCCCGGGGAACCACGATCAGCGGTCGACGCTCTTTCAGGCAGACGTCTGCCGCACGAGTCAGCAAGTCGTCACTGATCCCGTGGGCGATTCTTCCCGCCGTACCCATTGAGCACGGAATGATCACCATGCCGTCATGACGAAACGATCCCGACGCGGGAGGTGTGAAGTAGTTCCGCGAATCCAAGAGTTGAATATTTGGAAAGGGCTCGCCCAGCCAAGCGTCGGTTTTGAAGCTGGCACGATCAGGCGCGACTCCCAGTTCGGTTTGAGCGACCTGTATCGCCTGTTCACTCAGGATCAAATACACCTCTTGATATCGGCGCGCAGCTTCCCTGAGGAACCTTTGCCCGTAGATGGCGCCGCTCGCTCCTGTGATTCCCACTACGATCCGACCTGTCGACATGCGCATTCAGTCTACTGTTCTCGCCGAATCTCAAGTTCGCCAAAGGCTAATCCTGCGTCGCCGCCAACGCCTGTTCCAGGTCCCAAATCAGGTCTTCCACAGACTCCAGACCCACAGACAGCCTCACCGTGCCCGGAGTGATCCCTCCACGAGCCAGTTCCTCGTCCGTGTTCTGCTGATGCGTCGTGGAGGCCGGGTGGATTACCAGGGACTTGGCGTCTCCCACGTTCGCGAGGTGGGAAAACAACTGCAAATTCTCGATCAGACGGGATCCCGCCGCCCTGCCACCCTTGATCTCAAATGCAAAGACCGCTCCGGGCCCCAACGGTAAATACTTCTTGGCCAATTCAAATTGGGGATGGGAAGGAAGGCCCGCGTAATGCACGCGTTCCACGCTTGCGTGGTTGCTAAGGAACTCGGCCACTTTCTGAGCATTGGAGACATGTCGCTCCATCCGAAGCGACAACGTCTCCAACCCCTGAATCAGCATGAAGGAATTGAAGGGCGAAATGCACGCGCCCGTATCACGCACGGTCTCAGCCCGAAGCTTCATCAAGAACCCGTAGTGCCCAAACGTATCGTAAAACCTCATGCCGTGATAGGAAGGCGAGGGATCCGCGATCGTGGGATAGTGGGAGAAGTCGAAATCTCCCGAGTCCACCACAACGCCGCCAATGGAGGTTCCATGCCCGCCGATGAACTTGGTCGCCGAGTGCACCACGAGCGTCGCTCCGTGCTCGATGGGTCGGCAGAGGTAGGGCGTGGCGAATGTGTTATCGACTACGAGTGGGATATTGCGACTTTTTGCAAGTTTTCCCAGTGATTCAAGGTCCGCCACCGAACCTCCCGGGTTGCCAATAGTCTCTACAAATAACAGGCGGGTCTCTGCGGTGATTGCCGCTTCCCATGCGTCGAGTTTGGAAGGGTCGACAAAGGAAGCGGCCACCGATAACTTCTTCAGCGAGTGCGCAAATTGCGTCACCGTGCCTCCATAGAGTTGACTGGAGGCCACGATGTGATCACCAGGTTGGCAGAGGGTCATCACGGTTCCGAATTGGGCGGCCATTCCGCTCGCCACAGCCACCGCTCCCGTCCCATTTTCCAGAGAGGCCACTCGTTCTTCAAAGATCGCCGTGGTGGGATTGCTGATGCGAGAGTAGATGTTTCCGTATTCCTTCAATTCAAAGAGGTGTGCTGCCTCCTGTGGCGACTCGAACACGAAGCTGGTGGTCTGATAGATCGGCGCTGCTCTGGCCCCAACGTAAGGATCAGGCACATGGCCGGCATGAAGCATACGGGTCTCAAATCCAAATTGGCGGGTCTTGGACACGAGCAGAGTGTATCTGTTAGGGCGTCGTATACAAAGCAAATCGTTTGGCATTCCCAACGCTGGGCAGTTTCAGAAGGCGGTCGCGCAATGGAAGCGAATTTCCCCGCTCTTCAGGATTGGTTCGGATAGATCGTGGAGTCTTACGCCCGCCTATTAGAAAACAATAAGAAATCGCTCTCCTTCTGTTTGAAACCGGTAAGGCAGGTTCCAAAAGCAGCTCCCCAATGGTAATTAGAACACTACGGAATCGTGGGCGCGATAGGCAGTGTCCACCGAAGGCGATGGTGTCTTCGGTGAGGCAGACCGGATTGAATTGCTTTCAAATGAGGATGAGAAGGTGTCGGTTCGTTTGAATCGGAACCCATCCGCTTGTTGAAAGCTCTTCAACCTCCATGTTAACCGGCGCTACCGCTTTTCCTCTTTGGAGGCTTCTTGAGCAAATCGGCGGTTGTAGACAAGGCGGGGACCAATGGCAAGGCGACGGAGGAAATCTCCAATCACGCTGAACTATTAAGCGCGCTTCAAGCGGCCAAGGCGGGCAACTTCTCAGTCCGTCTGGCAACAGATAGGACTGGCTACGAGGGCAGAATCGCTGAGGCCTTCAATGACATCATGGCCGCCAATGAGCAGATGTCCCAGGAACTTGGGCGCGTGCGAAATGTGGTGGGACGAGAGGGCCGGATTCGTCAACGTGCTAAGTTCGACCGATCGACCGGCGCTTGGGGCGAAATGGAGGGCTCCATCAATGGCCTGATCGAGGATCTGGTGCGGCCCACAAATGAAGTAACCCGCGTCATTGCGGCGGTTGCGGAAGGCGACCTGGTTCAGACGGTGCGTCTGGACGTAGAGGGTCGACCCCTCGAGGGCGAGTTCTTGCGCTCAGCGAAGATCGTGAACACGATGATTCGGCAGCTCAGCGTCTTCTCGTCCGAGGTTACGCGCGTTGCCCGGGAAGTTGGCGCGGATGGAAAGCTTGGCGGCCAGGCCAAGGTTCCGGGTGTGAGCGGCGTTTGGAAAGACCTTACCGACGGTGTGAACTCAATGGCCTCCAACCTTACGGCTCAGGTCCGAAACATCTCGGACGTGACGATCGCGGTGGCCAGCGGAGACCTTTCCAGAAAGATCACAGTAGACGTGCGCGGCGAGATTCTTCAGTTGAAAGAGGCCATCAATACGATGGTCGATCAGCTACGTTCCTTTGCCTCTGAGGTTACTCGTGTGGCTCGTGAAGTGGGTACGGATGGAAAGCTTGGCGGTCAGGCCGTTGTGCCGGGCGTCGCGGGAACCTGGAAAGACTTGACGGACTCGGTCAATGCGATGGCCTCCAACCTGACCTCCCAGGTTCGAAACATCGCGGACGTGACGATTGCCGTTGCTCGGGGAGACCTGGGTCGTAAGATCACGGTCGATGCCAAGGGCGAAATCCTCCTCTTAAAGGAAACCATCAATACGATGGTCGACCAGCTCAACGCGTTTTCGTCTGAGGTGACGCGCGTTGCCAAGGAAGTGGGAACGGAAGGAAAGTTGGGCGGTCAGGCTCAGGTCACCGGCGTTGCGGGAACTTGGAAGGACCTAACCGACTCTGTGAACTCCATGGCGGGCAACTTGACCGCACAGGTGCGTAACATTGCCGACGTTGCGACGGCTATCGCCGGCGGAGACCTCTCCAAAAAGATCACCGTAAACGTGAGCGGCGAAATGCTGCTCCTCAAAGAGACCATGAACACCATGGTTGACCAACTCAACGCGTTCTCTTCTGAGGTTACACGCGTTGCCAAGGAAGTGGGTACAGAAGGAAAACTTGGCGGCCAAGCGCAGGTTGCTGGCGTCGGTGGAACTTGGAAGGACTTGACGGACTCGGTTAACGCCATGGCGTCAAACCTGACCTCCCAGGTTCGAAACATTGCGGAAGTGACTACCGCCGTCGCCAAGGGCGACCTGAGTCGCAAGATCACGGTAGACGTGAAGGGCGAGATGCTCCTTTTGAAGGAGACGATCAACACGATGGTCGACCAGTTGACCGCATTCTCCTCTGAAGTTACGCGTGTTGCGAAAGAAGTGGGAACAGAAGGGAAACTCGGAGGCCAAGCGCAGGTGCCAGGCGTAGCGGGAACTTGGAAGGACCTTACCGATAACGTGAACTCGATGGCCGGAAACTTGACCGGCCAAGTGCGAAACATCGCAGAAGTCGCCACAGCGATTGCAAACGGAGACCTTTCCAAGAAGATTACGGTCGACGTGCGCGGCGAAATCCTGCTCCTGAAAGAGACGATTAACACGATGGTCGACCAGCTCCGCTCCTTTGCAGCCGAAGTTACCCGCGTCGCCCGTGAAGTAGGTACGGACGGCCGCTTGGGCGGCCAGGCGGTCGTGCCAGGTGTTGGCGGAACCTGGAAGGAACTGACCGAAAACGTCAACTTCATGGCGTCAAACCTGACGTCTCAGGTTCGAAACATCGCAGAAGTGACGACTGCCGTCGCCAAAGGCGACCTCTCCCGAAAGATCACGGTAGACGTGAAGGGTGAGATCCTTCAGCTTAAGGAGACCATCAACACGATGGTCGACCAGTTGAATGCGTTCGCGGCGGAAGTTACCCGTGTGGCGAAGGAAGTTGGAACCGAAGGAAAGCTTGGTGGTCAGGCGCAAGTTCCTGGAGTTGCCGGAACTTGGAAAGAGCTGACTGAAAACGTCAACGTTATGGCTTCGAACCTGACCGAACAGGTACGCGGCATCGTAAAAGTCGTGACGGCGGTTGCCAATGGCAACCTCAAGCAGAAACTGACGGTTAAAGCCCGCGGTGAAGTCAACGCCCTTGCGGAAACGATCAACAACATGACCGACACGCTCGCGACGTTTGCCGAACAGGTTACGTCCGTTGCGCGTGAAGTTGGTGTTGAGGGGCGCTTGGGTGGTCAGGCCAACGTTCCTGGCGCCTCAGGTACTTGGAAAGACCTGACCGGCAACGTGAACCTCTTGGCGGCGAACCTGACAAACCAGGTGCGTGCGATCGCAGAAGTTGCGACAGCTGTCACCAAGGGCGACTTGACGCGTTCGATTCAAGTCGATGCCAAAGGTGAGGTGGCCGAACTCAAAGACAACATCAACACGATGATCGGCAACCTCCGCCTTACAACGGAGCGGAATAACGAACAAGACTGGCTCAAGACCAACTTGGCCCGCTTCACCAATATGCTCCAAGGTCAGCGGGACCTCACGACGGTGGGTGAGGCGCTCCTCCAAGAATTGGTACCGTTGGTCCAGGCTCACCAGGGCATGATTTACTTGGCAACACAGGGCGGCGAATACGACCTTCATCTTCTGGCGGCTCACGGTAAGGACCACGAAATGCGATATCCGGACAACCTCAAGTTTGGAGATGGCTTTCTGGGCCAGTGCGCAAAAGACAAGAAACGCATCCTCATCACCGACATTCCCATGGACTCAGTTCGAATCGGTTCGGCGATGCTCGATGTTCTCCCAAAGAACATCGTCGTATTTCCGATCGTCTTCGAGGGTCAGATCAAGGCGGTCATCGGGTTGGCATCTCTTAACGACTTCCAGCAGACGCACCTCACCTTTATCGAACAGCTCACGACGAACATCGGCATCGTGTTGAACAGTATCGAAGCAACGATGCAGACTGAGGACTTGCTCAAGCAGTCGCAGCAGTTGGCTGGCGAACTTCAGACGCGCCAACAGGAGTTGCAGCTTTCCAATGAGCAGTTCGAACAAAAAGCACAGCAGCTTGCCGAGCAGAACGTTGTTATGGAGCGCAAGAACCAGGAGATCGAACAGGCTCGTGGAGCGCTCGAAGAGAAGGCGAAGGAGTTGGCGCTGACGTCACGCTACAAGTCAGAGTTCTTGGCGAATATGTCGCATGAACTCCGAACGCCGTTGAACAGCATTCTCATTCTTGGTCAGCAGCTTAGTGACAATGTCGACTTAAACTTAACGCCCAAGCAAGTTGAGTTCGCAAGGACTATCCATGGCGCAGGGACCGACCTTTTGAACCTGATCAGCGACATTTTGGACCTCTCCAAGATCGAATCGGGCACGGTCACCGTGGATATCGACAAGGTTCCATTCGCGAGCCTGCTCGATACCGTTCGCCGGAACTTCCGACATATTGCAGAGAGCAAGCAGCTCAATTTCGAAGTCAAAGTCGACCCGCACGTGGGCAAGAACATCGTGACGGACTCGAAGCGCCTACAGCAGATTCTAATGAACCTGCTTTCGAACTCGTTCAAATTCACTCAGCAGGGCAACGTGAGTTTGCGAGTGCGTGAGATCAAGCGTGGCTGGAGTCTGGGTCACCCAATCTTGAGCAAGGCCGAAAAGGTGATCGCCTTCGAGGTCAGCGATACCGGAATCGGCATTATCGCCGAGAAACAAAAGATCATATTTGAAGCTTTCCAACAGGCCGACGCCAGTACAAGCCGAAAATATGGCGGCACGGGCCTGGGATTGGCGATCAGCCGTGAACTCGCAACTCTTCTTGGAGGCGAGATCCAACTTCGCAGCGTTGCCCACGAAGGAAGCATCTTCACCCTCTACTTGCCGCAACAATATGCCGGGTCCATGTACGACACGCCCGTGGAAGAAACTCTGATTCCAAAGAGCATGCGCAACTTCACACCCTACAATGCGATGGAGTCCACGGCCGAACCGGTAGCGGACGATCGCGATAACATCGAATCAGATGACCAAGTCTTACTGGTAGTCGAAGACGATGCCGACGTCGAACGAGGTGCCGCCCATGTCGGTGGT
>CAMLEL010000011.1 GCA_946478935.1 uncultured Armatimonadota bacterium | reverse complement strand
TAGCCGACGGAGCCCTGATCGACGGCACCCTCCTGGTGCCCGAATCAGGTGGGGGATTCTACGAATTGGTCGATGTGGTCGACCGCCTACTCGGACCCGGTGGGTGTCCATGGGACATTGAGCAAACGCATCTCTCGCTCAAGAAGTATCTGCTTGAAGAAGCCTACGAGGTGCTTGATGCGATCGACTCAGGAGACATTGAAAAGCTGAAGGAAGAATTGGGCGATTTGCTCCTCCAGCCTCTGATGCACACGCAAATGGAGGCCCGCGATTCCGATTGGGGAATCGATGAAGTTGCCCAACTTCTTAAAGACAAGCTCATCCGGAGGCATCCGCATGTGTTCGGCGATCTGAGCGTTGCCGATGCGGACGAGGTCCTCAAAAACTGGGATCGGATCAAGCAGTCAGAAAAGGGAGAGGCCCCAAAATCCATCCTCGCCGGAGTTCCCAAAGGAATGGCTTCCCTGCTTCGGGCTCATGAAGTCAGCAAGCGCGCGGCCCGCGCCGGGTTTGAATGGAATGACCTCGGCGGGGTTTTTGAAAAGCTGCGCGAAGAAGAGTTCGAGTTAAAGCAGGCCATTGAATCCGGATCAACTGAAGAAATTGAAAGCGAAATTGGCGACCTGTTGTTTACCGTCGTCAATATCGCGCGTTGGGCCAAAGTCGAGCCGGAAGAAGCCCTGCGACGAATGCTGAATCGGTTCTGCCACCGCTTCGAGCTGATGGAAGCGAGCGCCGATCGCTCACTCTCCGAACTCAGCCCCGACGATTGGGACGCGCTTTGGAATGAATCCAAGCGTCGCCTCGCCACCTCCGAACAAGACTCATGAAAACCCTTACAATCGCCTTCGCCATGGCTACATGCGCAACCGCATTCGCTTGGCATGACTCTGGCCACATGGTCGTGGCCGAGATTGCGCGGCAGTCGATGCCGCCTAAACTGGTGGCAGAATGCGAGTGGCTCTTGAAGCAGAATTCAGAACCCAAAACGGACAACTTCCTCACTGCGGCTTGTTGGGCCGACGATTTTAAGAATCAGCAGAACGGACCGTGGCACTACATCAACTACCACTTTCGGACCGACGGAAAGGAGACTGATAATCAGCCTGCTGCGCAGAACGTCGTTTACGCGATCAAGAAGTTTTCGGAAGTGCTCAAGGACAAGCGCAAGGATCCCAAAGAAAGGGCCGAGGCGCTCAGGTACCTCATCCATTTCGTCGGAGATATCCACCAACCGCTCCACGCCGTAGCAAGAGACTCTGACGAGCATCCCGAAGGAGACCGGGGTGGGAATGAATTCAAAATCCTTCCGATCGACCGTCACAAAGACCTCCAACGACCTCCGACCAATCTGCACGCCCTCTGGGATATGGGAGGAAACTTGTTCCGTCCGACTCAGCGACCGTTGACGGATGAGGGTCGCGCATCGATCCTGCGCATTGCGAATGGAATCCGTTCGCGCCATCCAGCGGCAACACTCCCAGGCGTTGGGAACATGGATCCTGACGGGTGGGCGCAGGAAAGCTTGGGGATCGCCAAGGAATCGGTTTACAGCCTGCGGGAGAATGACGCTCCTTCACCAGACTACGTCCGTAAGTGCGAAGATATCAGCGCGCGACGCGTCGCCTTCGCGGGTTACCGGCTGGCCAAGCTCTTGCAGAGTTTGATGAGCTGATTCACGAGTTCAAAACACGGTTCAAACTTCGCCTGAAAAAACGAAACCTAAACTTATTCCATGTCCATGCCGAAGATTTCACATGGAATCTACGGGAAATTGAAAATTCTTCCCGGCATGGATGACGGTTCCGGTCAAGGAGTTCGAATCAGTGAGTCTGAGAATCAATACCAACATTCCGGCGATGCACGCCCTTGCGAACCTCGCCCGCACCAATGCGGAGATGCAGGGTTCCATCGGCCGACTTAGCTCGGGCCTGCGAATCAATAGCGCTGCCGATGACCCAGCCGGATTGATCATCAGCGAGGGCATGCGCGCTCAAATCAAAGGCTTGGACCAGGCCATTAGGAATTCGCAAGATGCCATCAACATGGCCAAGACAGCGGAAGCCGCAATGGATGAGGTTCAGAGGCTACTGCGAGACATTCGAGGATTGGCCGTTAGTTCGGCAAATACCGCCGTCGCCGATGCGTCTGTTCTCCAAGCAAACCAGACCCAGATCCGTTCAACGATCGCATCCATCAATAGAATCGCTGAACAAACCCAGTTTGGAACCAAGAAGTTGTTGAACGGTACGGCCGGCGCGCTGGCCAACGTTACTTCCACGGCAAACGTCGAAAGCATTTACATGGGCGGCACCTTTAACGGCGAAAGCGTCGTGAGTGGACCGATCACGATTGACCGTGTGGTACAGGGCACCCGAGCAGCAATCACGCTCGGCAACTCGTTTGCCAGTCCGAATGCCGTTGTCGCCACCTCTGGTTCATTCGTGATCAATGGCTACAGCTTTACGAGCAATGGCACCGAGACGGTCGCCAGTCTGGCCGCGAAGGTCAACGAAATGAGTTCGACGACTGGCGTCACCGCCCAAATCACCGGCGCGGGACCCTACTCGATCGCTTTGACCCAGACCAATTACGGCGCAAACCACCGAATCGACTTTTTCGATCCTTCGAACGTGCTGCATAATGCCGCCTCCGCCTCTTCGCAGGGCGTCAATGCCGTGTTCGATGTTTCGATGACGACTGACAATGGGGTTCAAACCATTCCGTTCACGGGCGGTCAGGGCCCGGCAGAGTCGGGCCTCAGGCTGACCGACCGAGACGGCAACGCGATCATTCTCAATGAGAATGGCAACGCCAGCATTGCTGCTCCTACTCAGATTGGTGTCTTGACCGCGGGCTCCGTTCGATTCCAGATTGGCGCCTTTGCGAATCAATCCGTCGCATTCTCGATGCCGACCGTATTTGCGCAGAATCTTGGAACAGGCGCTGTGCCTGGGGGTTCGATCGCCAGCCTCGACGTGACTACGCAGCAAGGCGCGTACGACGCGATGAAGATTATCGACGCGGCCATCACTCAACTTGCCCAACAGCGAGGAGAGCTTGGTTCCTTTCAAAAGAACTTCCTGGAATCCACGGCCCGCTCACTTGGGATCGCCCAAGAGAACTTGACGGCAACCGAAAGTCAAATTAGAGACGCCGACATGGCCCAGGAAATCACCGAATACACACGACTGCAAATCTTGCAGCAGAGCGGCATGTCCGTTCTAGCACAAGCCAACAAACAGCCACAACAGGTGCTTCAGCTCCTGCAAGGCTGATGTTTGATTACCTCCTACCCAACTCTTCGGCCCTCGTCACCAACATGGCGAGGGCTGCTTTTTGCATAATCCAAAGGTGAGACATTCTCAGCGAGGTCGCCTCTAAGTGCGCCGGTCCATCGGCCGAGGGCTAAGTCAGTTGGTTGGAGAGTCGATTGAGCCAGCGAAGGCGGAGTCGTCAAAAAGCGGCGCTGCCCCACCTGAAACGAAGATCGAAAACATCTCACCAAACGCACGGCAGCCGCGAATTCAGTTTGATTCGGAAGCGCTCCAAGAGTTGGCTGCCAGCATCAAGGAGTTTGGAATCCTCCAGCCACTGGTCGTTCGCCCCCTTGGTTCAGGCAAGTACGAACTCATCGCGGGTGAACGCAGGCTTCGCGCCGCAAAGCTTGCTGGGCTCAAAAATGTGCCCATCACGGTAAGGGCCGCCACAAACGAGGCATCCCTGGAACTTGCTCTAATTGAAAACATCCAGCGCGAGGACATCAACGCGATGGAGTCTGCCCGCGCCTATCGGCGACTGATCGACGAGTTCAACCTGACCCAGGAACAGGTCGCATCCAAGGTTGGAAAGTCCCGTGTCGCCATCACAAATACGCTTCGGCTTCTCAAACTTCCGCCTCGAATTCAATCAGCCGTGAATGAAGGTTCGATTACCGAGGCGCATGCGCGGGCTCTTATGGCTTTTGAGAGCGATGCGCACATGCTCGCGGTGTTCGATCAGGTTGTTGAAAATGGCCTGACCGTCAAAGACGTGGAGCAAAAGGCGAAGGCGCGGCCCGGAGGCGGCAAGAAGGGACGCGCTGCCACAGCTGCCCAGCCAATCGATCCGAACATCGCCACGCTCGAAGAGGCACTTTCCACCTACTTCGGATCCGGAACCAAGATCAGAAAACAGAATGTCGGCGGTGAATTGGCCATCCAATTCTATTCAGACGATGACTTGGACCGAATCTTGGAGATCCTCGGGTTCCGGTTATAGATGTCGGTCGTCCGTCCGATGCTCAACGAGGATGTGGCAGCAGTGGCGGCGCTCCAAGAAGCCTGCTTCCCCCCTCCTTTCCCAACCGAACTGCTTTGGCAGCAGGAGCATCTCTATCGGCATCTGAGCCTTTTCCAAGCCGGACAATTTGTCGTTGAATCCGATGGAGCGATCGTCGCCAGTGCCAGTTCGACTCGGATTTCTGAGCAGAACTGGCTTTTGCACCGCCCATGGGCGGACACCGTGGGAGGACCCATGTTGAGCACATTCGACCCATTCGGTTCGACGCTCTACGGACTTGATATCAGCGTTCATCCCGACTATCGGGGCCAAGGCATTGCCAAGAATCTGTATCTCGCCCGATTTGATCTCATTCGGAGATTATCGCTGACACGATTCGGTACCGCTTGCCGATTACCGGGCTATCTCAATCACGCAACCGATGATCCAGGTGTAACGGTCGAAGAATATGCCGCCCTTGTAGCGATTGGCGACATTCAGGATCGAACGATGACTCCCCTGCTACGCATTGGGTTAACATTTCTGGACGTGATCCACAACTATATGGATGACAAAGAGTCCGGAAACTCGGCCGCCTTGATGGAGTGGAACCCATGACCATCAAGGTCGCCGCGGTGAACTGGAAGCTGCGCACGATCGATCGGGACAGCGAGTTCTTTGGACATTTTTACGATCTCGTTGAGTCCGCCCATTCTCAGGGTGCGGACATCATCGTCGTACCTGAACTCATTGCGCTCGAGCTGCTTTGCCTTGAACCGGACCTCAAGGAAACCAAAGTTCCAAAATATCTCTGTCAGTTCAGCGACGCCATCGAAGAGTGGATCCAAAGAATTTCAGCCAACAGTGGGCTCGTGCTGGTCGGCGGCTCACACTTCAAGGAAACCGCCAACGGCATCGTGAATGCTTGCGCAATCGGCCATCCGTCGCTGGGCATCGTGACGGGCGCAAAAAACAACCTGACCCAGTACGAGAAGGAGATGTGGGATCTGACGACCGGCACTGCGCTGGTCCAGATTCCCGATCGTCGTCTGGGCGTCACCATCTGTTACGACTGCGAGTTTCCCGAATCGGGACGGGCACTCGCCGAGGCAGGCGTAACCATCCAATGCGTACCCGCTTTCACAGAAACGGAGCATGGATTTCATCGCGTGAGGTGGAGCTGCCATGCCCGGGCCGTCGAAAACCAAATGTATGTGGTCCATTCATCGCTGGTCGGGGATCTGGGCGGTGAACCGGCTCCCTCAACTTATGGTTCCAGCGCTATCCTAGCGCCACCTTTGCGTCAGTTCCCACCAACCGGGGTCCTCGCTGAGACGGCGTTCGGAGAGGAGGAAATCGCGGTTTACGAGTTAGATATGGATTTGCTGGAGGAGGCGCGCCACACCGGCGACGTTCGAAATTGGTTCGATCGCAATTCCACCACGTGGCAAATCGGCGGTTCTCTTTAACATCCTTCAGAAACCCTGTACACTAATCGCACCATGGTAAAGGTCTCTAGATTCTTGAGGATGGCGGCCTGTGCACTTGCACTGGTTTCCGCCGCCGCATTCGCCCAAACTCCCGCCAAGGACGCACTCAAGTCCATCGGCGAATATCGAACTCAGAAGTTCTCTGAAGCTCGCCAAGCTGGCCGAACCGTTGACCTCGCTGCAATCGACCGAGAAATCAAGGCAAAAGCTGACGCGGCGATCAAAGACATCGATCCCACAAAAGTCGACGCAAAGGACGCCTATGACTGGGCACAACTCTTCTCCATGGCCGGAAAGCACAAAGAAGTTTGTGACCTGGCCCACAAGTTCCTGACCTCGAACCCAACACCGGAGCAGCGCTATTCGGCGCAGCTTCTGATGATGAACAGCTGCAACGCCCTTGGAGAAGGCGACATGCTGGCTCACACCCTCAAGGATGTCAAACCCATCAATGCCGCCATGGGTCGGGGACTGCTCTCCCAGACTGCCTACATCTATGCCGACACCATCGCCAAGACTGAAGGAGTGGAAACTGCCATCAAGATCCTTGATGAGGTAGCGGCAAAGATTCCTGCCGACGACCACAAGGCGAACGCCCAGCGAATGCTGACCGCCGCCAAAGCGCGCGAAGCTCAGAATCCGCCAACAAACCCGCCCAAGCCGGACAACGAGCGCTTGGCCGAATTTGAGCAGACTTCGATGAATCAGGCGCTTGCCACACAGTGGACTGTTGTCGACAAAAAAGCAGACCTGCTCAAAGGCATTGGCAAGAAGGATCAAGCGATGGCCGAGATCAAGGCGTTTGTGGGCAAGCTCGATCCCAAGGCTCCCGTGTATCGGACAGCAAATGCCAGTCTGAAGCAGATGGAGATGATCGGCTCGCCAGCGCCGGCGCTGATTTCCGAGCGCAGTTACGGTGATTTCAAAGGTCTGGAGAATCTACGTGGCAAGGTCGTGATCATCGACTTCTTTGCTCATTGGTGCGGGCCGTGCAAGGCCAGCTATCCCGACATGCGCAAGCTCTATGACGAACTAAATCCGAAGGGCTTGGAGATGGTAGGAGTCACCACCTACTACGGTTACTACGGGCGCGAGAACTCCGCCAAACGCGATATGCCAAAGGATGTCGAATTCGGCAAGATGGCCGAGTTCATCAAGGAGTTCAACATCGCTTGGCCGGTGGTTTATGGCGAGCGGTCAAACTTCGAAGCGTATGGCGTGACCGGCATCCCGCATGTAACGGTCTTGGACCGCAAGGGCAATGTCCACTCCATCGAGATTGGCTATAGCCCCGCGATCTTTAAGAAGTTCCGCGCGGAGATCGAGAAGCTCATCGCCGAAAAATAGACGGCAAAGAACCTGAACGGGCCCGTCAGCAATCTGCGGACGGGCTCTTTGCTACAGCTTTCTCCAAAACTTCGTCTAAGAGGCGCTATGAAATATCTGCCGATATGGTTCGCTGCCGTGATTCTGTTTGGATGCAATGCTCAGCAAGATCAGAACGCCCAAGACGCCAAGGACCGAGTGGATGCTGGCATCGCAAAGGCACAAGATGCCGGTGCTGATGCCTTGATGACAGGCAAGGTGAAATCGGCGATTATGACGGCAAACGACGTGAAGATTGAAGATTTGAACGTCGACACCGTCGGCGATACCGTGACCCTAAAGGGCAAAGCCGCCGACGCAAAGTCGCGTGATACTGCGGAATCCATTGCCAAAAGTCAAGCCGGAAACGACTACAAAGTTGCCAACGAAATCACGATCGGCTAACGGACGGCTATAATCCCCATACCGTTAAACGGCGAGAGGAGGCATTTGCATGTCGATGACAATGGATGTGAGTGGAAAGCGGTTTGTAGCCCTGCGCGATGCGATCGAAGAGATGGGCGGCAAAGTCGTTTGGGACAATCAACAGAAACAGGCGACGATAGACCTGAATGGCAAGAACACGGTCGTCACCATGGCTGACGAGAACGCCGAATTCGATGGCAAAGTTTTGACGCTCTCCGCCGCGCCAATGGTCCAGGAAGGTCGGCTGTACGTCCCGGAAGATTTCTTTCCGGCGATCTTGAACGCCCAGCTACCTTTCTAATCGAGTTGCAGCTTTCAAATCACGAATGGCCTCGAGGATCCTTTGGCGACCTCGGGGCCATTCTTTATGCAAAAGGTCAACCAAGTAGGAACCGACCACCGCACCATCCGCTACCCGGCACACAGTCTGAACGTGCACCGGCTTGGAGATGCCGAAACCAACGCAAACGGGCCGATCAGTTTTTGCTTTGACCCGCATGACAAGCGAGGAGACCTCTACTGGGACCTCCGCTTGCGCTCCGGTTACTCCCGTTCTCGATACGGCATAAACGAATCCTGTTGTTCGAGAACAAACCTCTTCAAGGCGCTGATCGGTACTTGTGGGCGCAACAAGAAAGATCGTATCGAGCCCATGCCTGGCCGCCGCTTGAGACCATGCATCTCCCTCATCGGGCACCAGATCGCTGATAATCGCCCCGCAAACACCTGCCTGCGCGCTCTTTGCCGCAATCTGATCCAATCCCAGTCGAAGGTAGGTGTTGTAATAGCCCATTGTTACGATGGGAATCTGTAATCTGCTATGTGAAATGGCATCCAGAATCTCAAGGGGAGTCACTCCACGATCGAGCGCGCGCTGACTGCTGGCTTGAATAGTGGGACCTTCACCAAAGGGATCGCTGAAAGGAATGCCCACTTCGATGAGGTCGGCTCCGCCTTCCACCAGCGTGTCCAGGATGGCTGGGAGCTCTTCAAGGGGCTGGTCACCGGCGGTCAAAAATAGAACGAGGGCCTTCTCACCCTTGGCCCTCAGTTCCGTAAAGCGGTTTTGAATCTGGCTCAACCGCTCAATTCTACCGTCGCTTACAGGGCGAATGGCTTGCCTTTAGCCTTACTCCATGCCGCGGTTTGCGGCTTGCTGAGCAGAGCGAGCACACCCTTCTCCGCCTTGGACTCAACTGCTTTCAGCCTCACTTCGAAATCTTTCACCACTTTGAGGCGCCGGGCATCCCCGGCTTTTCCGTCTGGAATCCCTTCCAGCTGAGCGCCCATCTTGGCATTGATCTCATCCATTTGAGTGATGGCAGCTTTGGCCAGGCTTTCAATCTTCTGGCTTTGACTCGGAGTCAGGCCAATGGACTTTGCAATCTGAGGATTCCTCATCGCGAACGGTCCAGCGTGCTGGAGTGCGACTTCCCTCAGGCGCGCTTTTTGCAATAGCGTGAGGGTCCCAACAATCTCGTTCACTGTGGCCGATTCCAAAGCTTCCAACTCTTTCTGGATTCGACCGTAGTCTTCCGGTTTCGCCTTCGCAAGCTGGTCGCTGATGGCCGATTGGCGCTTCGCATGGCGACCAAGGATTGATCTGATTCCTTCCGCCTGACTCTCGTCGATGTTGAATTCGTGCTGAATTCGCGGCTCGGAAAGGCGCACAGCTACTTCACCGCTCAAGCCGAGACTTGACGGATAAAGTTGGGCAAACGACGAGGTAACCGCCACCAGTGCGGCCAGAAATACGGTGGTTTTCATGTTAAGCGGAGGGTTTGAAAGGCTTTCCCAGAAGGGCTTGCCATGCAGACTTTTGAGCTGCACTCAACATTCCGACGAGTTTCACGCGCGTGTCGTTCTGAAGCTTTTGAATTTGCGGTCCAACTTTCTTTCCGGCAGATTCCAACTCGGGACGCATCTGCGCCTCGATTTTCTTGCGTTCGTCAACGGTTTTTGCCGCCCGCATCTTGGATTCCCACTTGTCGAAAATCGGTTTGAGGTTCGCTCGCTCGATATCGCTGGCTTCCTTGGCGCCGTCGGCAAACGTCTTTCGAAATTTGTCGTGACTGGCTCCGGTCAAGCCGATCCGCTTGGCAACGACGTCATCGAGCAGTGCAAGGAGCCCCGCTCGTTGAAGCGTCAATTCTCGCAGGCGCTTGAGTTGGGCCCCACTCAACGAGGTGAAGACGCCGCGCTTCAGCTCGTCAAAGTAGCCCTTAAGCTTGGTTTGTGACTGCTCACGAGTGTCTTTGGTTTTCGCTGCCCGTTGCTGCGCCTGGTAGGTCGTGAGACGCGTGCGATGGGTGTCCGCCGAGTCATTCATCTTCTTTCGCTGCGCTTCAGTGATGGCAAGCTCTTTCTGGACCTCCTTTGCCTGCAGCAGAATAACGTCTGCGCAGTGATAATCGAACGGATCGGGCTGTGCCTGGACCATCGCCCCAATGCCAATCGCGATCGTGAGAAGAATGGATCTCATGGAATGTTTAGACGTCCGTCTCAATGAATTGCCTCTGTCAATAGTAGATTATGCCCTCCTAATTGGGCATTAGTTCACCTGAGCGCCAATGCTCGATTTGCACTTGGGCGTTCGCCATTTGACGCTTCAATGAGTCCAAGAATTCGGAACTTGGCTTTACGTGCTGCGTCAGATTGATCTTCGGTCCGGCATCTGCCGTCGTGATTTCAATGTTCACTTCGTAGCTTCCAGGGTTCTGCTCGATGAGATCCTTTAGCAGCATTAGCTGACCCGGAGTGGCCCGCTTGAGTTGAATCTGGACCATGCCCTGCGCATTTGTGTCCGTTCGCGTTTCGAACGCCATCGCCTGCTGTACCGGCTTGACGTCCTCAATGCGAATTTCAACTGACTTCTCGCCCCGCATTTCACGATGCATGACAAAGCCGGAAACCTGCACGACTGTATCTTTTACGAGCGACTCACGCAATTTGAGATACGTTGCGGGAAACGCAATCAATCCCGCTTGCCCGCTGAAGTCCTCGAGCAGCAACGACGCCATCTTTTCTCCCTTGGACTTGGTAACGATCGTGCGGAGTCCCGCGATGACGCCCGCCAGCTTGACGAATGTGTTGTCCTCTAGTTCGTATATGGCATCGCAAGTATGGGTCGCCGAATTCCGAAGCGTGGATTCGTGCCCACGCAGAGGATGGTCCGAAACATAAATTCCCATGACCTCCTTCTCCATGGCGAGCCGGTCGGCCCGCGATTCGCCATTCATTTCCGGAAGCATCGGATAGGTGATCGACGGTTGGTTCGAGTCTCCACCTTCGAATAGAGAATCCTGCCCGGCGAGGCGATTTCGGTTGGCGCTGTCAGCAAACATCAGCGCAGCCTCGACGACGAATAGGAGCTTGGTTCGATTGGGATCGATCCCATCGAGCGCGCCCGCTTTGACAAGGGCCTCCAACGCTGTTTTGTTCAGACCGGCCGGCTTGAGACGATCCGCAAATTCATACAGGTGGCGAAAATCTCCGTTCTCTGTACGCTCGGCGATGATCGCCTCCACTATCCCTTCTCCAACTCCCTTGATCGCAGCCAGCCCAAATCGAATCGACGTGCCGTTTTCAATCTGAAAGTCGGCAGCCGACAGATTCACGTCCGGTGGCAAGACGGGAATCTTCTTGCGCCGGCATTCCTCAATGAATGCGATCACCCGATCTTCCTTTGAGCGGTACACCGCAAGAAGCGCGGCCATGTACTCAACCGGGTAGTTGGCCTTCAGGTACGCCGTCTGATAGGCAAGAATCGAGTAACAAACCGCATGAGCCTTGTTGAATGCATAGCCTGCAAATGGCAGAAGCATTTCCCAGATTGCCTCGGCATTCTCGGCGGAAATCCCGTGATCGGCGGTACCCGTCAAGAATTCTGATTTCATCTCCGCCATCGCCTTGGCGTCTTTCTTTCCCATCGCCCGTCGCAGAATGTCGGCTTTGCCAAGCGTGAATCCGGCAATCGCTTGGACCAGTTTGAGTACCTGGTCTTGATAAACGATGATGCCGTACGTCTCCTCCAGAATCGGACGCATGGCCTCGGCGAGATAAGTTGGCTGAGCTTTCCCGAACTTGGTATCGATGAATCGGGGAATGTGCTCCATCGGGCCCGGACGATAAAGCGCCACCATCGCAGCCAACTCCCGAATGCTGTTTGGCTTGAGTTGGGTCACCCACCGAGTCATTCCCCCACCTTCAAGCTGAAATACGCCGGTGGTTTCGCCCCGAGCAAGCATTTCGAACGTTGCCTCATCGTGCTCGGGGAACTTGAGCACATCCAATTCCTCTCCGCGTGTGCTCTTAACGTTTTCGACAGCGCGAGCCAATACGGTCAAGTTCGAAAGCCCCAAGAAATCCATCTTGAGGAGTCCGATCTTTTCCAGAATTCCCATCTCGTAGGCTGTTACTGGCTGCCCATCATTGCCCCTGAACAGAGGCACGTAATCCACCAATGGATCGCGGGAAATCACGACGCCGGCAGCATGGACGCCCGCATGCCGGGAAATGCCCTCGATCGACTTTGCCGTATCGATGAGACTGCGATTCCGCGGATCGCCCGTTGCCATGTCGCGAAACTCGGCCACTTCTTTGATTGCCCGGTCAATGCTCCAACCCGGCAGAGTCGGGATAGCTTTGCAGAGGCGATCGGTCTCTTGTGGAGCGTAACCCAGCACTCGACCTGCATCCTTGATCGCTGCCTTCGCCCCAAGCGTCCCAAAAGTGATGATCTGGGCGACATGGTCCTTGCCAAATCGATCATTAACGTACTGGATAACCTCATCCCGACGGGCATCCTCGAAGTCCATGTCGATATCGGGCATCGAGATGCGCTCCGGATTGAGGAACCGTTCGAACGTCAGGTCGTACTCAACGGGATCGACATCCGTAATGCCGACGCAATAGGAGACCAGCGAGCCTGCCGCTGAACCTCGCACGCCATAGTAGATACCGCGGTCACGAGTTGCCTGGGCGAATTCCTTAACCAACAGGAAGTAGTCGCCAAATCCCGTTTTCTTGATGACATCCAGTTCATATTCCAGGCGATCCATGCACGCCTCGGGATCTTTCACCCGTGACTGCAGGCCCTCCACTGCAAGCTGCTTGAGATATTCAAAGTTGTCAAGGCCGACAGGCACGTCCGGTTGAGGCATGGGAGCCTGCTGCTTATCCAGCTCTACATTGCAGAGCTCCGCCACGCGCATGGTGTTCTCAATCGCCTCAGGCACATCGGAAAACAGCGCCTCCATTTCCTCTGGCGACTTCAAATAGAATTCGTCCGTTTGGAATTTCATCCGATTTTCGTTCGCCACCAACTCACCCATTTGGATGCAGAGCAGGACGTCATGCGGTTGAGCGTCGGTTTTGCAGAGATAGTGGGCGTCGTTGGTGGCAATCAGCGGAAGATTCAATTCCTTTGCGATGCGGATGAGATCACCCCGAATCTGCGCCTGTTCCGGCAGCCGATGATCCTGCAACTCGATAAAGTAGTTGCCTTCCCCAAACATCTCCGAATACATGCCGGCGGTGTATTGAGCCCGGTCGTAATTCCCCTTCAACAACTCTTGGCAGACTTCTGAACCCAGGCAGGCACTGGTTCCGATCAACCCCGCCGAGTGTTTCCTCAGCAAATCGTGGTCAATTCTTGGTCGATAGTAATAGCCCTCGAGCGCAGCGATCGAAGAAAGCTTGCATAGGTTTCGATAGCCTTCGAGGTTCCTTGCATGGAGCAGCAGGTGGAAGCTGTCCTTTTCCTCGCCCCGACCCTTCTTGGCATAGCCTCCAGGCGCCACATATGCCTCAACGCCCAGAATCGGCTTGATTCCCTTTGTCCTGCATTCGAAGTAGAACTCCATAACTCCGAACATCACGCCATGATCGGAGATCGCAAGGGCGTCCATCCCCATTTCTTTGGCTGTTGCCACCATCTGTGGGATTCGATTCGCACCGTCGAGCAGCGAGTACTCGGTGTGATTGTGAAGATGGCAGAACGGTCGAGACATGTCGGGTTTGGGAGCAGGAACTCTTAATTGTGACGTTCCGCGAGACTGTTCTGCCGCACAAATACGAGACAAAGTCGCCCACAAAAAAGGAAGCTAGAATACAGACGATGTTGAGAGCAAGGCAAGTTTTTGTGGCCATCGCGTTGGCCCTTACCTTCGTTGGCTGCGGCGGTTCTGTCACCAGCCGAGGCGTGTCCCAAATGCGCGCGATCAGCGCCATCACCAACCCCGCGGCGATCGACGTGTTCACCGATTTCAACCTGGTCGCTACAAATCTCACCAACGGCCAGATCTCGGGCTACTCGAATCAGCAGGCTGACCTGCTGAACGTGGGAATTCGACAGTTTGGCGAGACCGAGACCCTGGTTTCTGGGGTTGTCGATGCCGGCGTCGGTGAAAAATACACGCTCATTCCTCACCAAACCGGTGCCGCCTCGTGGGCAATCATTGCATTGCCTGACAACATCGATGCGCCAGCCGCAAACCAGTTCAAAGTGCGGCTAACCCATGTCGATCGTTTCACCGGGCTCGTCGACCTCTACTTTGTCGATGAGGGCGCGGATCTCACACTGGAAACACCCGTGGCGACCGGAATCGGCTTTCAATCTGACACGGGTTACTTCAGCCTTCCGGGAGGAGTCCAGAAGGAATTTGTGTTGACCCTGGCCGGAAAAAAAACCGTGGTAGGCAACTCGATCGTGCTGACGCCAGTGGCCGGCTCAGTACGAACCTTGCTGCTGCTCGATAACGGCACGCCCGCGCTCAATATTTACACGGATTGATCTCGGCAAACTTTGGCTACGTTCCGTAGCGTAGGTTAAGGGATTTCTGTATAATCTCTGCGTCAACGACGTATGCAACGTCGGCACAGCTTAAGACAGGCCGGTGAAGATTTAATGAAAAGATCCCTACTGATGAGCGCTCTCGCAGCAACGCTGATCTCCATGATCAGCGGCTGCAATGGAGGTTCCGGCAATACGCCAGGAACCAACGAGACGACTGGCACCGCATCCGGCGCACGCCCCGCCCCAACCGCGGACGGCAACACTGCCAGCGGCGATACGATCAAAATTGGGCTGGTCGCCAGCCTGAATGGCGACTTGAAGCCATGGGGCGCCGACTGCGAGCAGGGCGCCAAACTCGCTGTTGAAGAATTCAACGCGGCTGGCGGCGTTAACGGCAAGAAGATTGAGTTGATGGTTCAGGACAGCCAGTCCAAGCCAGAAACCGGAAAGAGCGCCGCCGAGAAACTGATCTCTGAAGGCGTGATTGGACTGATTGGTGAGGTCGCTAGCGGAATTACCGCGCAGATGGCTCAATCCGCTTTTGAAAAAGGCGTGCCGTGTGTGGCCGTCGGCGCGACTCGGACGGACTTGACGGACATCGGCTCAAACGTCTTCCGCGTCTGCTACGTGGACGATTTCCAAGGTCCAGTCATGGCGAAGTTCGCCTATGAGGAGCTTGGATTGCGCAATGTCGCCATCCTCACGGACGTCAAGCAGCCCTACTCGGTCGGACTCAGCGACAGCTTCCGCAAGTACTTCGAAAAGCTCGGCGGCAAAATCGCCGATGAGCAGAAGTACGAATCACAGCAGACTCAATTCAGCAGCCAGTTGACCGCCATCAAGGAGAACACGCCCGACGGTTTGTTCCTCAGCGGCTACTTCAATGAGGTTGGCCCCATCATTCGCCAAGCCAATGAAATGGGAATCAAGGGTCCGTACCTGGGTGGAGACGGTTGGGACAGCCGCGAGATTATCACGAACGCCGGCGACGCCATCAAGAATGGTTACTTCTGCAACCACTACAATAACGACGAGGATCGGCCAGAGGTCAAGAAGTTTCTTGATACTTGGAAGGCCAAATATGGCAGCCTGCCAGCAACGACGATGGGCGCACTTGGATATGACGCGACGATGGTCACGCTCAACGCGCTCAAAAATGCTTCCGAAATGAATTCCAAGGCGCTGATTGCTGCTCTGGAAAACACCGAGGACTTC
Source organism: uncultured Armatimonadota bacterium (assembly GCA_946478935.1). The sequence goes on along the minus strand of CAMLEL010000011.1, from coordinate 1,333 downwards.
CCGGGTGTCAGTGGTTCGATCACGCTCAAGGGCATGAATGGCAATCCACCCAAGCGAGCGCTTGTGGTCGGGCTCGATCCGGTCGGAATGAAGCAGGTGTTCAAGAAAGCATACGATTACTTCGAGGCCCAATAGAGACTCGATGCCTCTGAACCCTCAAAGTAAGGCAGAGCGGAATAAATGAACTTTTCCGCTCTGCCCCAGTTCCTGACGAATGGCATCCTCAACGGTGCCATTTATGCTCTCATCGCCCTCGGCTACACCATGGTCTATGGCGTGCTCCGGCTCATCAACTTCGCCCATGGCGAGGTCTACATGCTCGGAGCCTACACGGCTCTTCTCACCTCTTATGCCTTGGGCTATGGTCCCGGCGCCCAGGGCCAAGCGATGCCACCCTTGCCATCCCTTGCCATCATGCTTCTGATGAGCATGATCGTCTGCGCCTTTATTGGTGTGATGATCGAGCGGTTCGCCTATCGACCGATGCGCAATCAACCACGTATCGCATCCCTTATCACGGCGATCGGCGTATCCCTCTTGTTCCAGTTCGGCGGCCAATTGATCTTGCCCGTCTCGCCGCCACCCTCGATCAATGAGAAAGTGAATCCTTTCAGGGATCCGGTGACCATTACCCTCGCTGCCCCTGATTCCGCCCTAAAGCAACAGGCCGATCAGCTTCGACCTGAATTCGAAGCCGCGAAGGCAGCCTGGGAAGCGCAAAAGAAGATTGAGAAGAACGAATTTGAGCCTTCGCCAGAAGGCAGAACGATCAGGACGGCATTCCAGGAAAAGGAGCGCGCCTATAACGAGGCTCGGAAGAAGTCAGAGACCAGCGGCAATCAGGTGATCGTGCCCACCGGCAAGCTGATCATGTTCATGACCAGCATCGCACTCATGATCGTGCTGTGGTACCTGGTGACACGAACGACGGCCGGACGGGCCATGCGGGCGGTCAGCCACGACTATGACTCGGCGTCGCTCATGGGGGTCAATGTCAACCGGACAATTACCCTGACCTTCATCATCGGTTCGGCCCTTGCGGGTGCTGGCGCGATGATGCTGGCCACTTTCCAAGGCACACCCCTCACCACGTTCTATGGCGTGCAACCCGGCGTGAAGGCCTTCGTCGCGGCCGTCTTGGGAGGTTTCGGAAACATCCCCGGCGCAGTCTTGGGCGGCCTTCTGATGGGTGTGGCCGAGGACCTCGTTATCTGGGCTGGTTACAGCGAATACAAAGACGCGGTCGCTCTCGTGATTCTGATCGTCGTGCTGCTGTTTCGACCCGGCGGCATTCTGGGTTCGAGCAAGGTGGAGAAAGTCTGATGTTCTGGCT
>CAMLEL010000010.1 GCA_946478935.1 uncultured Armatimonadota bacterium | reverse complement strand
ACCGATGCAACGGGTCAGGCGACGGTATCCGTGCCTTTACCGGACAATTTGACCACTTGGCGGGCAACAGCCCTCGCCGTGACCGAGCAGACCGCGGTCGGTATCGCCACCACCAAGGTTGTGGCATCCAAGCCGCTCATGATTCGAATTCAGGCACCCCAGTTTATGGTGGTCCAAGACGAGCAGAAGATATCGGCCACGATACAGAACGATACTGGCAGTCCTGCCGACGTAAGGGTCGGCGTATCGGTCAAGGGGATCTCGCTTAACGGAAATTCGTCGCAAACCTTGCGAGTCGAACCTGGAAAACCGGCGACCGTCGAATGGCAGGCGACTGCGACGACAACCGGTCCTGCAGAGATTGTCGCCACGGCCGAGATTTCCGGCGGGGCGAACGATGGTGTGAAGTCGACGTTTGAGGTCAAGCCGCATGGTCGAGAATTCCAAGAAGTGGCAGCCGGCATGGTCAAGGGTGATGCTTCGTTCGACGTCACGGTCCGGGAGGGCGCGGACCGGAATGTTGGACGATTGCGGGTCGATTTGAGCCCCACCATTGCGTCGACGATGATCCAGTCAATCGATGGACTTGTAAGGTTCCCATATGGCTGCGTGGAACAGACGATGAGTCGGTTCCTGCCAGCGATTTTGGTCGACCGTGCACTGGCTGAGACAGGGATGGTCCGACCGGAACTGCGACAACAGATTCCGGCAATTGCCGCGGATGGGTTAGCGCGACTCAAGAAAATGCAGCACAGCGACGGTGGCTGGGGCTGGTGGGAGTTCGACGAATCCGACCCGTTCATGACCGCCCTTGTGCTTGATGGCCTACAAAAAGCAAAAACTTCTGGATTCAAGGTTGACGAATCCATGCTTTCAAATGGATTAAATTGGGCGGCAAAACGTTTCACGGCGGAAAAGGTCAAAGACGACCTCAGGGACCGGGTGTATCTTTGCTACGCGTTGGCGGTCAACGGTCGCACTCAGGACGCGAAGGAGCACTTCAAATTCTCGTTTGCCAATGCAGGCGCCCCCGAGGTGGCGCTTGGCGCCCTGACTGCGAAGCTCCTGGGTGACAAAGCAACCAGCGATAAGTTGCTCGGACAGTTGAAGAGCCAAGCGAAAGTGACGCCGCAAACAGCCAGGTGGCAGGAAGAAGGTTATGCCTGGGGTGAAGAAAGCACCGCGCTTGCCCTGGCCGCCCTGGTCGAACTGGATGTCAAGTCAGAACTGGTGCCGAAAGCAATTCGGTACTTGATGAGCTCTCGGCGCGGAGGATATTGGCATAGCACACGGGATACGGCGTACGTGTTAGCCGGCATGACCAGCTATCTGAAATCGACCAAGGAATTGTCAAACGTGGGCGGAACGCTGACGGTGATGGTGAATGGGCAGACGGTGCGAACGATTCAGGTCAACAAGGACGCAGCTCTTCAGCCTGATCTCAGTATCGAGATTCCGATGGTGGACCTCCAAATGGGCAAGAACACGGTCCGCATCACTCATTCGACCGGCGGCGTGACTTACTATTCAGCAGACCTCAAGCAAGTGGTGCCGGACGAAAAGCTCGGCTCTCTGGTCGGCTCCAACGACCTCAAAATCAACCGCAAATACTATCGGATGGAAGCCAGGCGACAAGAAGATGGCCGTTTGCGCTTTGAGGCTTCCGACAATGAGGTCTCGGAGGTCCAATCCGGGGATGTGATCAAGGTCGTATTGACGCTCGAATCGGCCTCAGAGAGAGACTTCATCATGATCGAGGACCCGACCCCGAGCAACTGCCGGGTTACCGAGCGCGACGAACCCTACGAAGACGAACAATGGGGCTGGTGGTGGGCACGGACGGTCATCTTGGACGACCGCGTGGCATTCTTCGCGCGAACTCTTCCCAAGGGTTCTTCTGAACTGAGTTACGTCATGAGGGCGGAATCGAGCGGTAAGTCCAACGCGCTGCCAACGCGCGCAGGGAACATGTATGACCCTGACGATTACGCTTCGACTTCGGAGAGGTCGTTGAATGTGAGGCCAAACTGATGTTCAGAACTCTGCCGCTTTATGCCGCTGCAGCGCTGGCCGCGATTGGCGCGGTGGCGCTCCTCAACGTTCCCAAGGAGCGGTGTTTGGCGAGCTTTTCGACTACCGTAGAGAACCGGTCAAGGAATCAGCGGCACAATGCGCTGCTCTCGGCACAGCGACTCAACGGGGCAGTGATCGACCCGGGTGAGACTTTCTCGTTCAACGCCCGCATTGGCTCGTTCAGCAAAGACGGCGGGTATCGCAAAGCGCCGGTGAGCTACAACGGCCAGTTGATCAACAGCTTTGGCGGTGGCGTCTGCCAAACGTCGACCACGATGTACAATGCCGCTCTTCGAGCAGGCATGACGATCGAGGAGCGCAACCGGCACCGCTTTGCTCCGAATTATGTTCCGCCGGGACTCGATGCCGCGGTTGCTTACTACAACATTGATCTCAAGGTAAAGAATCCTTATCCATTCCGGGTAAAGATCCGAGCTTGGATCGAGCAGAATCAGCTTCGCGTGGCCTTCCATGGAGCCGGTGAGCCCAGCGAGGTGAAACTAGAGACGCAGGTCCGGAACATGCAATTGCCCGGCACCTTTACCATGGGTGACGCGGCCCATGCCGGCAAGCTGCGAAACACAGGCAAGCCGGGTTACTTCGTTCAGGTCTTCCGCACAATCGATGGCAAGCGAGAACTGGTCAGCAGTGACAATTACCCGGCGATGGAATCGGTGATTGATCGGCGATAGCATCGGAAGTATGATGGTTAGCCATGCGGCGACTTGCCATTTATCCCGGCTCTTTCGACCCTCCGACATTCGGACATTTAGATGTCATCGAGCGAGCCTCAAAACTGTTCGATGAGATCGTGGTTGCCGTCGGCGTCAATTCGGCAAAAAAGCCGTTACTAAGCGGAGAGGAACGGGTCTCGGCGCTGCAAGCCAGTGTCCAGCATCTCGACAATGTACGGATCTATAGCTTTTCGGGGCTCTTGGTGGATTACGTGCGATCGATTGGTGCCAAGTCAATCGTTCGAGGTCTCCGAGCAACCGCAGATTTCGAATACGAGTTTCAAATGGCGATGGTCAACCGCAGGTTGGCGAGCGACATAGAGACGGTCTTCCTCATGACGAAGTGGGAGCACAGCTATTTGAGCAGCAGCATCGTAAGGGAAGTGGCGACATTGGGCGGTGACTTTTCGGAGATGGTTCCGGCACCCGTGGCCGAAGTTATCCACCGGTCGTTGCGGAAACAAAGTGGATAAGTTACAGGTTCGAAAAGTGGCCCGGCGTGCCACAATGAAGACCTCTACCCCGTCCCTTATTCTTGAGCGTTATGGATATTCTGCGGCTTCTCGACCAACTTCACGAACTCACCGTCGATAACGTCGGCGGCTTCGGCCCGATCGTTTGGGGATACAACAAGGACGAGATCAGTATGCAGATCGCGAAAGTTCGCGCATCGTTACCAAATGAGGTCAAGGCAGCGGCCGCAACGGTTCGGGAGACGGATCGGATTGTGGAGACAGCCAAGGAAGACGCCACGATGACTTTGGACAATGCCCGCAAGGAGTCCGATCGGATCGTCGCCGAAGCACGGCAAGAGGCCGAGCGGCTCCTGGAGCAGGCCAGACTTCAGCAGCAGCAGATGGTTGGCGAGAGCGAAATCCTCAAGCTGTCCAAAGCGCAAAGCGAAGAGATTCGCAACTCTGCGGATCGGGATGCGGTGAGCATGCGCCGTGGGGCAGAAAAGTATGCAGTGGACGTCCTGACCCAACTCGAAGGCGTGGTCGGGAAAGTGGCAACAACCATCGAGCGTGGGAAACGGGAAATGGAACGACCCGAATCCGCGCCGGTTGCGATGGTTCGCGAAAAAGCTCGCGCCTAAGGCAAAATTTCCGCAGTCGGCAGGTTCAAGTTGATTTTGATTGACCCGTAAATCAAGATGTCGTAGAATCTTATCGACACTTTTCGATCGGGTCTCGACATGGCGTTCCGCAAATCGATATTCTGCCTGCTTTTATTGGCGCTTGCAGCTTTCACTGCCGCTGAGGTGACGCTTCGATTTACAGTCTGGGACGGGGATGAGTCCCTCAAAATTCTCCGAAGTCTCTGTCGCCAGTTTGAGAGGGAGAATCCTGGCATCAAAGTTCGGCTGGAGAACTTCAGCGACTATAACCTCTATCACCAGAAGATGCTGGTGACCTACGCCGGCAACACAGCGCCGGATGTGGCGATGATGGATATGGGCCACTTCCAGGCTCTCGCCAAGCGAAAGGCGATCCTGCCTTTGAATGACTTTTTCGATCGGACGCCGGGATTCGACATCAAGGAGTTCTACAAGCCGATCGTCGATGCGCATTCGTTGGGTGGCCTTTGCTACGTGCTACCACGGGACATCGCTCCTCAGGGCCTGGTCTATTACAACAAGCGGATCTTCAAGGAGAAGGGAATTCCCTATCCGGACGGCAGTTGGACATGGGACTTCAAGGTTCGACCAGAGCTTCGCGAGAAGGACTTTCTGTGGGTGATGCAGCAACTCACCGAGAAGGATTCGAAGGGCAAGGTCACACGCTATGGATTTACTTCGGGATGGCCAGCTCAGGCTATCGATACTTTCATGTTCAGCTATGGCTTGGACTATGTAGACGACTACACGCATCCGACCAAGATCTACTTCAATCTGCCCGACATGGTGAAGATCTACGACTTCGTGCTCGACTTGGCCATGAACAAGAAGTGGATGCCAAGCAATCAGGAAGTGACCAGCGCCCTGCAATCGACGACGCAGCAGCTATTTGTTCAGCAGAAGGTTGCGATGTACCAGAACGGCATTTGGGAAGTGCCGAATATGCGCAAGATGCTGAAACCTGGCCAAAAAGGTTTCTTTGAGTGGGACATCGCCCTGTACCCGGCTTGTGCGCGAGATGTGACGGGAAGACCGCGCAGAGCCTTCCCGACCGGCGGGTCAGGCTATTCCATCTTCTCCACAACCAAGCATCCGGAGGAGGCATGGCGGCTGGTGAAATTCATGTCGGGCCCGGTCGGTATGACAGCCATGGCCAAAGCGGGGATCGCTCAACCGGCAATCCGGAAGCTCGCACTAACGCCTGACGTTTGGCTGCCAGGGCCGAATACTCCACTGGAACAGCAGTACCCGGCAAACCGGGTCGTTACGGACCAGGCCGTACCTTTCGTTCGCTTTGACGCAACGGCCGAGTATTGGCAGGAAGTCATGGGGTTGATCAACAGTCGCCGCGACAGCATATACAACGGCATCCTTACGCCGAAGGAAGGCTTGGATTCTGGAACAAAGGAAGCTCAGCTCCGGCTGAATCAGTTGTTGCGCGAAGAGAAGCTTCCGTCCTTTAACTGGCCGGCTGGAATTGCCGTTGGCATCGTGGTGGTTGGGCTTGTGCTGACAGCGATCTATCTGCCGGAGCGCCGCATAGCCTATACCGATCGAGACAAAAGGGAAAGCCGCAGTGCGTACAAGTTTCTGGCCCCCTGGCTCATCGGATTGTCGGTATTTACCGTCGGACCGATGGTGTTGTCGCTGCTGATGTCGACGATGAATTGGGACATGATTCAGCCAGCTCAGTGGCGGGGCGCGGGCAATTTCCGAGAAGCCTTCACAGAGGACCCGAGATTCTGGAAGTCCCTGCAAGTGACGACTTTGTACACGCTAGTAGGAACCCCAATCGCAATCCTCTTTGCGCTTGGATTGGCCCTGCTGTTGAATCAAAAGGTGCGTGGCGTTCCGCTTTTCAGGGCGATGTATTACGTTCCCTCGATCGCGAGTGCAGTCGCAATCACTTTGGTCGCACGGAAGCTGTTTGCCCCGGATGGCGGATTGGTCAATTCCATTCTTTACTCGCCGGTTTTGAAGCCGATCGGAGACTGGCTGAGCGCCCTGGCGGGAACGCCCAACGAACCGGTGAATTGGTTTGGCAATGAATTCACCGCGATGCCATCGATGATTTTGTTAGGGTTGCTGGGCGTCGGCGGTTCGATGGTCGTGTTGCTTGCCGGGCTGCAAGGAATTCCACAGTACTACTATGAAGCGGCGACGGTGGATGGAGCAAGCCCATTTCAAAGGCTCAAGGCGATCACCCTTCCGCTGTTAACCCCGGCACTGTTTTTTTGCCTAATCACCGGGTTCATCGGCGCATTTCAAGTGTTTACGCAGGTTTACGTGATCACAAACGGCCCGAATGGGGGGCCGAACAATTCGCTGTTCGTACAGATGATCAGCATCTATTCAGCGGCCTTTACGACCTTACGGATGGGATATGCGGCGGCTTTGGCGTGGGTGCTGTTTGCCGTCGTGCTGATTTTCACCATGCTTCAAATGCGAATGAGCAAGTGGGTCCACTATGAAGCGGAGGCGAAATGAGTCAAGTCCTGGAGCCCAAGACCGCTTCCACACGAACTGCGCCCGATGGCGGATCGGAGCGCTCTGAAAGTCTCCAGTATCGCCGGATCGCTCAACGCGCCAAAATCTCTGCTTTGCTGGGCAAATTAGGCGTCTGGACCTTGCTTTTAATGGGCGCGGTTGTCTTCATGATTCCTCTCTACATCATGCTGGCGATGTCGCTCAAGACGCCGAACGAGATCGCCATGAGTACAGCATGGGCTTGGCCGAAGGACTTGACCTGGGAAAACTTCGACCTCGTTCTTTCCAATCCGAACGTCAGTTTCCGACTCTTTTTCAAGAATTCGTTGACGATCGCGGTTCTGGCGACTTTGGGTGTGTTGGTTTCCTCGTCGTTGGTGGCTTACGCATTTGCGCGGCTCAGGTTTCGCGGTCGTGATCGACTTTTTATCCTGCTTTTGAGCACGATGATGCTACCGGCGATCGTAACGATGATCCCGACATACATCCTGTACAAGCATCTGAATTGGGTGGACACGTTCTATCCCCTTTGGGTGCCAGCATGGTTTGGCGGCGGGGCATTCAACATTTTCCTGATGCGGCAGTTCTTTATGGGAATCCCTCGTGAGTTGGACGAGGCCGCCCTCTTGGACGGAGCCAACCATTCAACGATCTTCTGGCGAATCATCATGCCCCTTTCCAAGCCCGCGTTGGCGACAGTCGGCATCTTTGCCTTTATCTACAATTGGAAGGACTTCATGGGGCCACTGCTCTATCTGAATTCCCCCGAGAAGCAGACTCTGGAGCTTGGCTTGCAGACTTACCGGTCACTGCAGAATGAGCAATGGCATCTCCTGATGGCAGGTTCAGTCTTGGTGATGATTCCGTTATTGATTCTATTCCTGGTGGGTCAGAAGTTCTTTATCAAAGGAATCGTCATGACTGGCGGTAAATAATCTGACCGTGACGATCTATTCGGTCGGGTACGGAAACCGGGGATATGACGCATTTTTGGACTTGATTCGTCGGCACGGATTCACCCATGTGGTGGATGTTCGTTCGGTTCCGCAGTCCAGTTATTGGGAAGACTTTCGGCGCGAACGACTGGAGCTACTCCTCGGGCAGACAGAGATCAAATATGTCTATATGGGTGACACATTGGGAGGCATCGACAATAGCCCCCAGCTGTGTAAAGATCCAGAGTCAGTGGACGTTGAACCCTTGAGGCAGTTGCCGAAGTTGGAACTCGGTATCCGGAAGTTGGTGCAAGCGGCATCTGATCCCAATAAGAGGATCGTTTTGATGTGCGGATGCCTGCGCCCCAATCGATGCCATCGGTCGCGACTCCTCGGTCCCGCGTTGATCGCGCAGGGCGTTGAATACCTCCACGTTGGGGACGACGAGCGTTATCGAACCCAGCGCGAAATAGAAGTGGAGTCCGAACCGCAGAGCAGCTTGTTTTAGCCTTCCCGGAGGTACTCGTTTACCTGTTCGGCTAGCTTTCGCGTCATCGTTGGCACGGCTGACAACTCATCTACCGATGCGCGCCGAATTCCATCGATCGAGCCAAAGGTTCGCAAAAGCAGGCGGCGGCGGCGCGGACCGATTCCCGGGATTTCCTCGATCGCTGAGCCGGTCATTCGCTTGTCCCGGATCTTTCGGTGGAAGCTGATCGCGAATCGGTGTGCCTCGTCCCGAAGCTTCCTGAGGAGCAGTAAACCAGGGGAGTTCAACGGCAGTTCGATATCTTTGAATGCGTAGTCTTCAGATACCCCGAGGAACTCCAATGGTCGACCTCGGACGGCGGCATCTTCCGGCTTTTGCTCCATTGACGAACGTATTCTTTCGGGGATATAGATCAGCTCGTGGCGCTTTGCCAAGCCGACCATCGGAACGCTCAGGCCAAGATCGTCGCGGGCTCGCAAGGCTGCTCCCAACTGGCCCTTACCGCCATCGATCATGATGAGGTCAGGGAGCTTGGAAAACTTCTCGTCACCATCCAAATAAGCCCTCAGCCGTCGGGTGAGCACCTCGTGCATCATCGCAAAATCATTTGGACTTTCAGGATGCCAGCGAACTTTGAAGCGTCGATATTCCGATTTCGCCGCTTCGCCGGACTCTGACACAACCATCGAGCCAACCGGCGCCGTGCCCTGGATGTTGGAAATATCGAAGCCCTCGATTCGAACAGGCAGAGTTGGAAGGCCGATGGATTCCTGAAGCTGTGCCATCGCCTCTTCAGACCAAGCCTCCTTCTGCGCCAACTCTTGACTGAACGTGGAGAGCGCCTGTTCTGCGTTATTGGCCGCCATATCGACAAGGCGGAGCTTTTCGCCACCTTGAGGTACCTCTACGGTCACTGCAGCTCCACGCCGCTGCCGCAGCCAAGATTGAACTATGTTCCGCTCTTCAATCTCCACAGGCAACAGAATTTCGCGGGGGACTTCCGGAGCCTCCGAGTAGTACTGCTTGACGAACTCTTGGACAGCTTCTTGGGGCGGAGCCTCGGCTGCGCCATCCAAGATGAACTGACGCTGGCCGATCAATTTGCCAGCGCGTATGTAGAGCATCTGGATGGCCGCGCCCCTTTCGTCCTTGACCACCGCGATGACGTCCTGATCCACTCTATCGCCGCTGAGGACTTTTTGACGTTGAAGCAACGTGTCAATGGCCTGCAGTTGGTCTCGTAGCTTTGCGGCGCGCTCAAAGTCAAGCGCTTCTGCGGCCTCAGACATCTCCCGTTTGATATCCGCGATGATTGATTCTTCTTTGCCTTGGAGGAATCGGTCGACTTTCGAGATTACGGCTCGATACTCGACCGGATCAGCCAGTCCGGCGCACGGCCCAAGGCATCTTCCCAGGTGGTAATACAGGCAGGGCTTCTGCTCCTCTCGCCCGCTCCATGACTTACCGCACGGGATAAGCGGAAACACTTTGTGAAGGAGTTGAAGGGTATCTCGGACGGAATATGCCGAGGTGTATGGACCGTAGTATTTGGCCCCGTCTTTCCTCGGACGGCGGGTGAACATGACCCGAGGAAAAGCTTCTTTAGTGATCGTTATATAAGGGTAACTCTTATCGTCCCGAAGGCGAACATTGAACGGTGGTCGATGCTCTTTGATGAGGTTGCATTCGAGGACCAATGCTTCGACTTCGGAGTCCACGACGATCCATTCGATGTCGCGGACTTTGGTGACAAGCCTTGCGATTCGCAATCCGTGGCGAGTCGATTCTTGGAAGTAGCTTCGGACACGGTTTCGAAGGCTGATGGCTTTCCCAACATAGAGAACCTCGCCCTTGTCGTTCCGATAGATATAGCAGCCCGGCTTGGCGGGAAGTTTTTTTAGTTTTTGAACGACTTGATCCGGCCACTTGGATTTGCTCATAGGATTGCTGCGTACTACGATTATGAAGTCCGCCTGAAGTGGATTCGTGTATCCTTCTCCCCACCCGATGTATCACCAGACCCGTTCGCTGCACCGCTGGATCGGATTCGTTGCCTCGCTTTTCTTGGCGATCATCTCCGTCACTGGCTTCTTTTTGGCCATGAAGGATCGATTCGCCTTCATGAGACCGCCGGTCCAAGAGGCAGTGAAGTTGGAGAACGCTTCTCAGATTCTTCCGATTTCCAAGGCGCTGGATATCGCATTCGGAGCTGGCCATCCGGAGTTGAGCGAGCTTTCGCAGGTCGATCGAGTGGATTACCGTCCCAAAGACAATATCTTCAAGATTATCAGCAAGGATGGGTACCGCGAAGTCCAAGTCGATGGAACGCGCGGCACGATTGTTTCAGACGCTTTTCGTAACGATCAGCTCATGGAGGACATTCACGACATGAGCTATTTCGCCGATGCGATGCACGGATACCTGCTGCCGACCGTGGCGCTTGGCCTGTGTTTCCTCTCGATCAGCGGAGTATTCATTTTTTTCACCCCGATCTATCGTCGGTGGAAGTTCAAGCGCAAAGGGACCCTTAAGAAGCCTAGGAACTAATTTCGCCGATTACCGTTATGATTTGAGGTCTGAAGCGGGAACGCTGCTTATCCATCTCAATGTTGCAGGCTTCGCTGTATGATAAAGCATCGGCTGTGCGGTGTGGCACAGCAGCGGCGCACACTATGCGCGATTTTGAATCGTCCCTCCGTGCGGAACTCCCGGTCCTGTTCCGGGTGGCAAAGCGTTTGTCCAAGTCATCGGAAATTGCTGAGGATTTGGTCGGGCAAACGATGTATGCCGCCGTCAAATTCCGGAAATCATTTGACGGGCGACATTTGCGGAGCTGGCTCATCAAGATCCTTCGAAACGAATACAATTCGCACCTACGTCGCGAAGCGAGTCGCTCAGTCATCCTTTTGGAAGAGCTTGAAGTCGAATCTGCGGACATTTGGGAAGAGGTGCATTGGCGCGTTGACGCCGAGATTCTCATGCGTGAACTAGACGGGCTCTCGGAGGAGCATCGGATCATCATTCAACTCTGTGATATTGAAGAAATGAGCTATGAGGAAGCCGCATCCGCATTGGATATTCCGATTGGAACGGTTCGGTCGCGGCTGTTCAGGGCCCGCGGGAAGCTGCGCGACCGATGTGCAGAGTTGATTTGCGTGGAGGGCGTTCGATGAGGATCGATTGGCAGGCTTACCTGGATGGATCAATGAATCCAGATGAGATGGAGGCAGCTGAGTCTGAACTGCGTTCCAATCCCGCTGCGCGGCGAGAATTAGAAGGGCTCCGGAGCTTTGTCCAAACGCTTGGGGCCTGTGGCCAAGCAGAGCATGTTCCAATTGAACGACTCAGTGCGAAGATTCCAACCAGAACCCAGAATCGGGTTTCAACAAGGTTATCGCCAATTTGGGGTGTAGGGTTTTTGGGCACAGCCGTGGCGGCATTGGTCGCGTTTTGGGTCGTTCGCAGCCAATCCATACCTTTCGAATCTCTCGACTTTACGACCAACCAACCTGAACTCGCAGCACGTTGGGCGGCAGCCAAACTCGATCGGCCCCTCCCGGCATTCGACATGGGCAAGGACGCGTTACTATTTTATGTCCATCAGGGACCAGGAAAGTGCTGCTTCGATTACGAGGTGGGTGGCAAAACTTACCACGTAAATGTCAAACCGGCGGCAAGTCCGAAACGCGCCGAAGGGCAACGAGTCAGGCTTTCAACCGGTGTGTTGGCAACTATCCAGCGTGGGGTTCGGTGGAATCAAGCTGGGCTTGACCTCTATATCGTCGGTCCAGACGAGGACGTGAGTCGGCGCTTGGCGGATCGCGCGAGTGCATCGCTGTTCGATCATCGGCCTTCTCAATTGAGTAAGGTCTAGCTTGATGGCTGACCCAAAGGTGCGCACCACCGCGCTGGGCGAAAGGATCATACGGCCCTTCGTCGATTTCATGAACACCGAGGCCAGCAGCGGTGTCTTGCTAATGGCGGCCACTGCTCTCGCGCTACTGTGGGCCAACCTGAGCGACTCCTACTTTCACTTTTGGCAAACCAGGGCCTCCCTATCCCTTGGAAGCTTTGTCCTCGAAAAGCCATTGCTGCTCTGGATCAACGACGGCCTCATGGCCGTCTTCTTCTTTCTAGTTGGTCTGGAGATCAAGCGAGAGTGCTTAATCGGTGAGCTTTCCTCACCCAGGAAGGCGGCGCTCCCGATCGTGGCAGCATTGGGCGGCATGGTCGTCCCGGGAGCCATCTATGCGGCGCTGAATGCTGGGGGCCAGGGAAGCCGGGGTTGGGGAATCCCGATGGCGACTGACATCGCTTTCGCCTTGGGAGTTTTGGCTTTACTCGGTTCTCGGGTTCCGTTGTCTCTCAAAGTGTTTCTGGCCGCGGTTGCGATCGTGGACGATATCGGCGCTGTTCTGGTCATTGCAGTCTTCTACTCGGAAGGAATTCGCTGGGATATGTTGTTGGGCGGTTGCGGCATCGTTGCCATGCTCGGGGTGTTTAACCGGCTCGGAATTCGAAACCTTGCAATGTACGTGCTGCCGGGGATCGTACTCTGGTATTTCTTTCTGAAATCCGGGGTCCACGCGACCGTTGCGGGAGTGCTGCTCGCGATCACGATTCCAACCCGGGTTAGATTGGTGCCTGGTGAATTCGCCGCCCGCGTTGAAATGGCGGTCCAAGGCTTCAAGAAGGCGGAAGGTGGGGACCCAACGCTTATGACTGAGGATCAGCAGTCTTGGGTGCACCGCATGGAACGCGCTTGCGAGCGCGTACAAATGCCCTTGCAACGCATCGAGCACGCGCTCAAGCCGATCGTGGTCTTTGGGATCATGCCCCTTTTTGCGCTGGCCAATGCTGGCGTGGCTGTAGATGCTTCTGCCATCCAAAGGTTGGGCGAACCGATTGGAATTGGCATTGTTCTTGGGCTTCTCCTCGGAAAACCAATTGGGATCCTATTAGCTTCTTGGCTGGCCATCAAACTGGGCATGGCCAAACTCCCCGCAAGGGTTGGCTGGCCACAGCTGGCAGGAGTGGGGATTCTGGCGGGGGTTGGGTTTACAATGTCTCTTTTTGTTACCGAGCTTGCGTTCACGGAGCCAGAGAACATTCGGAACGCCAAAATGGCCATTCTCTTCGCGTCAATCACAGCTGGGCTTGTTGGTTACGTCCTGTTGCGCAATTCAGCACGGAGGAACCGCGCTATTCTGGCGCAGTCGACCTGAGGAGCCCCTTCATTTCCTCCATTGTGCGGTCGGCCCCGAAAACCTCTCGGTAAGCCGCGTCCAACAAATCGAAGATTTCAAGAAGCGCTTCCAGCCGACGTAGCATGGTTTCGGATTGGCCGGAAGGATCGTTCGAAGGCACTCTCCGCAAACACTCCCGGATTGCGTCGGCAGTCGGATCGATCTCGCGACGCTTGCGCTCGCGAACCACGCGGATGAACATCTGGTATGGATCGGTCTCGCTCACGTACGTATCCTTCCGATCTCCAGGTCTCCGAAATCTTCGGACGATTCCCCAATCCATCAGCTCGCGCAGATTCATCGAGGCGTTCCCCCGGCTGATTTGGAGGCGGTTCATGATCTCATTGACTTCGAGGGGGACACCGGTCACGAAGAGTAATGCGTGAATCTGTGCAGTGGTTCTGTTGATGCCCCAACTTGAGCTCATTCGGCCCCATTCAAGAATGAATTGATCTTGGGCTTGCACGAGCTCCAGCGATGGCGATGATTGGATTTTTTTTGTCATCCGACTTGCCGAGTTTATCCAACCTGTAGATTTGCCAGAATCTTGCCGATTAAGTACTTGGCGATTCGGAAATGGGTCAGTTTGCTACCGGAGATTTCGTAGGGACCGAGGTCAAAGCTCAACGTTGGTTCGATTCCAAGAGTTTGGGGGGAAAAATCGAACGACTTACGTTGGGAGTTTTGGTCGTGACCCACGATCCCGAACGTTGGATGCAACGGGGTGATCGATTCATTTTTCATTTAGAGGGGAAGCGGACGAGGGCGAGATTGATCGCGCATTACGACCGGTTTGAAGCCGGTCCGCCAGCGCGTCACTATTATCGGGTGATCAGCCACCTGGAATATCAGCCACCCCGATTGGAGCCTCGGCATCCGGTCGATGGCGGCTTGGTTGAAATCGAGATGGAAGAAATGCGGTCGACAGCGTTTGTCGCCGACGTATCCGAGTCGGGGCTGGGGATCCTCTGTGATCGCCAGTTCCCGCGCGGTGCGGAAGTGTTTGTTTGTGGCATGGATGGGGGAGCGGTTGAGGCGGAAGTGCGCTATTCTGTCAAGTCGAGTTTGGCGCCTGCCATGTACCGCACGGGTTTGAAAATGCGAGAGGCCCGGTGGAAGGAAAATTCGCTATGGACAAGTTTTCTCAGAGCTGCGTGAGCGATTTCGAGTTGGGGGCATTGCTAGGCACACGGTGTCGACTTCAGCGGCATTCTGACTTGAAATTCTTTTCTGGGTGGGTTAGCTACGCAGCGCATGGCCAACTCGTCGTTGAAGTGATTCAGGCTTCAGCTGTAACTTTTGGCGACAAGTTTCAGTTGGAAACACCGCTTGACCGAGCTCACGTTTCCCTCTGCTGTGCAGTGGGAGGCATACAGGGGCGTTCGCTAAGGCTCTTGGTGATTGGTAATGCTGAGTTCACGGTGACTGGACAAGCACCAAGATTCAGAGGTCAGGACATGTCCATGTCGATTCAGGGCGAATCGTGGGAAGGCGAAGTCGAAATCGTAGATGTTTCGGCGACGGGCATCGGGTTTTTGGTCGAACAAGAAATCGCAAAGGCGGAGTGGATCGATGTCTTCGTGGAGAGCAATGAGCTTGTGGTGGAGAGTTCGGCAACCGTAAGATACAGCAAACCAGCGCCAGAGAGTGATTCAAGGTTCCGAACCGGCGTGCATCTGGAGTTCTCCGATCGCCTGGATAAGGCCAAGTGGCTTAGAATGATCCAGCATGCGGCCTCATCGAAAGCTGCCTAACTACTTGCCGGCAAGTTTGGCTGCCTCGACCCTATTGAGTTCGATAAAGCTTCGCCACTGAGGTGGGACATCGGTATCCACAAAGATCGCCGTGACCGGACATTCGGGCTCGCACAGCCCGCAATCGATGCATTCGTCAGGATTTATGAATAACTGGTCATCTCCTTCATAAATGCAGTCGACCGGGCACACGGTCATACAAGACTTATCTTTGACTCCGATACAAGGTTCCGCAATGACGTAAGGCATGGAGAATTCCCCGGGGGAGTCCGAAGTTTAACACATCCGGGCCGTTCGGAACCGGTCAGGCACGGTGGCCGTGCAAAAACCGGTGTGCGTACCAAGACGCCACGCTGGCAAGATCCTTGTCCAGTCTCACCTGCAAGACGGAGAGACCGGACAGAAAGAGATCCGCGATTGGCTCGATCGGTTCCGGCCGAAGTTCGCCGCGTTCCAGGCCCTCAATCAGCAACTGGCAAAGGGGTTCATAGACTCTTTGGAAATATCCCGCGTAAACCGCTTCCCGTGAAGCCGCTCGCTCGAGGTGGGGAATGTCTCGAATCACCTGTGAGAGATCGAACTCGATGGCAGAGAAGTAAAGGGAAGCAAAGGCCGCTAAAGCATCTTCGAGAGTCTCAGCACTCCCGATTCCAAGCCTCAGCGGCAAAAACAGATCCTCCGCCCAAGCGACAAATAAACCTTCCTTATCTTTGAAATGATAGTAGAGGGTGGGCGCCTGAACTTCCGCCTCCGCGAGAATCGGAGCAATCGACACCTCCGCGTATGGGCGCCGACCAAACGCCTTGGCGGCCGCCTGAAGGATGCGATCTCTTCCGCTCATCGTGCCGATTATTATCGGTTTCTGTCCAAGTTGCAACGAATTACGGCAAACCGCCCTACAGTGCGGGCCTGAAACGAGGCAAAATAAGGGCAAGTGGCGTAGAACCACCTGGAACGCAAATGATTACTCTTACCGAACGAGCGACAACGGAACTCAAAGACCTGCTCCAGTCTCAAGACCAGGCTGGTGGGGCATTGCGCGTGTGGGTTCAGGGAGGTGGCTGCAGTGGCCTCTCTTATGGAATGGCTCTGGACAGCGAGAAGCCTGATGAAACCGATCAGGTGTTTGAGCATGATGGCATCAAGATTTATGTGGATCCGCTCAGCCTGAACTACATGAACGGCAGTTCGGTGGACTACGTGGACGATGTTTTGGGCGGCGGATTCAAGATCGAAAATCCGAACGCAGTCAGTGGCTGTGGATGCGGTTCATCGTTCAAGACCGCAGATTCGGACGGAGCGTCTGCCGGCGGCTGTGGCGGCTGCAGTCACGCTAGCTAAGCGAATGTCTAAAAGCAAGAAGGGTGGAGTTTCCAACTCCACCCTTCTTGCTTTGTGTCGACCTGGCCAGGGCCTAAACGAGCAGGTTGTCGCACTGACGCTGAAACACAGAATGCACATACTCGGCGATTGCCATTCGATCTGCGTGCGTCTCCGGGATGAATCGTAGTCCGGAAGTAAAGAGCTCACCGTCTTCCATCACCTTGGAATGCCTCACTTCAGCACGGAGGCCCAATGGAGCTTCAGAGTCGGACCCCACGCGAATCGTGCAAGTTTCCCCCACGGGAAGAGGTGCCTTCGATCGAAGCTGAACTCCTCCAAGACTGATGTCCGCAATCACGGTGTTGACTCCCTGAGAGAGGCCGTCGAAGTAAACGACCGCATAGTCCAGAATCTCATATCTCAGATAGCGCCGCTTATCCGGCCGAATAGGATTGCTCAATGTGGTTGCCTCGGTAGACGAACCATCCCTCATCCTTGGGAAGGGTTCTCGATCCATCATTACAAATTCTGGCAAGCTGGCGACTGATCTCAGGGTGACTTGGCCCAGCATTTGCACTGGCTTGAGATAAAAAAATGGCGCAACGAGTATTCGGTGCGCCATTTCGATAGTTTTGAAGCGGTTACTTTACGGGCATGATCAGAACGTGACCCGTTTCCGGATCAAATTCGATCGTAACTTTAAGCGTCTCTTGGATGAAGCTTAGGGGAACAATCGTTCGTCCTCGCTCGATGAATGGAGCCACTTCCATTTCGACGCTCTGGCCGTCAACCTTGGCGTCCTTATTTCCGATCCAGATAAAGATCTCTCGGCTTTCGGCCTTGGCTTCAAC
>CAMLEL010000009.1 GCA_946478935.1 uncultured Armatimonadota bacterium | reverse complement strand
AGCGCTGTTTATTCCCAAGTTGACGGATATAGGGTCGATGGTCATCATCATTGCTGCCAATTGGTTCATTTCTACATACACCACGGGGGCGCCGATCTGGTCACCCCTGACGACCCTCAGCAACTGGATCATCCTTGGGCCGCTGCTCGTGGGGGCGTACCTCTTTTTCAAGGTCGGATTGGCCAACCCGAGGATTCGCTACAACTGGGATCGAGTCATCTTGAAGATCCCGTATCTCGGTCACACGCTGGAGCAATTTGCGATGGCCAAGTATGGCCGAGCGTTTGGAGCCCTCTACGCTGGCGGAGTTCCCATTCCCAAGGCGATTCAACTTGCGGCTGACGCAAGCGGGAACGAGTTTATTCGAGCGCAGATTCATCCGGCATCCAAGCGCTTGGAAACCGGAGATTCGATTACAGAGACTATGCATTCCACGGGAGCCTTTACCCCCCTCGTCATGGACATGATGCATACGGGCGAAACCACCGGCAACCTGGATGGCATGCTGACCAAAGTCTCGGAATACTATGAAGACGAAGCTGAGGTGCGATCCCAGCAGCTTGGAAAAATCGTCGGCGTTGTCGCCGTGGTCTTGGTCGGTATCTACGTGCTTCTGGTGTTGGTCCGGTTCTATACCGGATACTTCAGCAGTCTTTTCGAGTCGACGGGGGCATAAGAGTTGCCTAACCACTACGAAACGCTCGGGCTCAAACGTGGTTGCACCGCAACCGAAATCCGAACTGCCTATCGTAAGTTGGTGTTGCTCCACCACCCCGATCGCTCCTCCGATGCGGGTTCGAACGAGATCTTTATTCGCGTTGCCGCTGCCTATGAAATAATCGGTAATGAAGAAGGCAGAAAGACGTACGACGCACGGTTGGACGAGGAAGAACGCCGTTGGGAGCAGGCGCGCGCCAATGCGAAGATGTACGGCTCTGGCCCGACTCCCAAGTCCAAGTCGACGCCTCCCAAAGCTTCCCCTCGAAAGCCCAATGCGCCGATCACGATCGAACTGAATCGATTGGTGCAGCTCTACAGTCGGGGCCGGGTTCAGGATGCGGAGGAGTTGGCGCGCAAGCTGATCCAATCGAGTCCGCGCGAAGCGGTGCCCTACGGTGTCTTGGGCGACATTCTGCGTGCTCGGGGCAACTTGTCCGAAGCCGCCAAGATGTACGCATTCGCCGCTCAGTTCGATCCCAGGAATCCGCTCTACCACCGTCGACATGCAGAACTGCTGGACGCCACGCAGTCGACCACCAGCACAATCCATGTGGCCCGTGATCGCGAAGCGCGGGCCGCGCCTTTGTTCATCGCGTTTACCGTCGCCTCCCTTGGTGGGATTTACTTGATCCTGAGTCGAGACACGCCCATGTTTTCGACATTCCCACTCCTGTCGACCTACACCTTGAGCCTTATTGGCGTTCTTTTCCTGAGTGGTGTGGCAACCGGCGCATCTTTCTCCTTGGGCGGATGGTTGGACCGATATGAGTCAATCGCCACAAACACTTTTGGTCGCCGTTCACCGACGGCTACTTTGGGAATCGTTGCACTATTCAGCTTTTGGGCGGCGGCAGTCCTATACCTGTTTATCGGGCTTGGCCAAAGGTACTTCAATTACTCGACGAGTCGGATCGTGGGAGCCGTTGTGTTCTTGAACCTGATGTTCGCGGGGTGTGCTTTTGCGTCCTATGCGCTCGATGCAACGCAGGTGCTGCTCTGGGGCGGAAACTTTATCTATCTCGGCGCGGTCATCGGTTGGTTGGTGGCTGATGCCTTTCGACCAAGCGCTTGATCGGGATTCTTTCATAATCCTCTCATGCTCGCAATTGTTTTCCCGGGACAAGGCTCGCAGAAGCCCGGAATGGGCAAAGAACTCTTCGACTTGCGCCCCGAGTCGCGGGCGATCTTTGATCGGGTCCGTTCGGCAAGTTCGATCGACGTTGCCACCCTGTGCTTCGACTCGGATGAAGAGACTTTGCGCCAGACTCAAAATGCACAGCTGGCGCTCTTTACCGTTGGTATAGCCGCATGGAGCTGCCTAAATGCGCACTTGCTTGGAGTCACGGCAGTTTCGGCGTTTGCAGGGCATAGCGTAGGGGAATATGCCGCGTTGGTGGCAGCCGAAGTCCTTTCCGTCGAGGATGGCGCCGAACTTGTTCGCACCAGAGGCGAGATCATGTCGGAGGCCGGTAAGCGCGAGCCCGGCACGATGGCCGCGGTGCTTGGTCTGGAGCGAAATGCACTCGAATCCGTGCTTCGCACGATCGACGGAACCGTCGTCGTCGCGAATGACAATTGTCCAGGACAGCTCGTCATCAGCGGCGATGTCTCGGCAGTTGAGGCAGCTGGCCACAAGCTGATTGATGCTGGTGCAAAACGCGTGATGCCACTAAATGTCAGCGGAGCGTTTCACAGCCCCTTAATGGAATCCTCCGCATCCGAAATGCGGCAGGCGTTGGACCGCGCACATTTTGCGACGGGCTCGGGACGCGTTTTCAGTAATGTTACGGCACAGCCCGTGGTTCAAACCGGAGTATGGCCAGATCTTTTGGATCGACAGTTAAAGAGCCCGGTTCGCTGGACAGAATCCATTCAGAACATGCGAAATGAAGGAGTGGACACGTTTATCGAGTGCGGCGTGGGAGATGTGCTGACGGGACTTCTCAAGCGAATTGACCGAGAAGCCAAGGGTCTCCGTGTCAACGACTTGAACTCTCTCGAAGAGTCCGTCGCCGCAGTTCGCAGATAGATGACGGTCGATGACTATTTGACGATCCTGCAGGAGGACGTTCTTGCGGCGGCCCCGATGCTACTTGGCTGGATGCTGGCCTGTGGTGACTTAAGAGCGAGGATTGTCGAAGTGGAGGCCTATCGCTCCGACGAGCCGGCTGCGCACTCCTACCGCAAGACCAAGATGAAGAACATGGCAATGTTCGGTCCGGCGGGCCATGCTTACGTGTACTTCAACTATGGCTGCCACTGGATGCTCAACCTGGTTGCCCACGATGAGGGCAACGCGGCCGCCATTCTGGTTCGAGCAGCCGAACCACTCTCGGGGCATGAAGTATTTCGTCAACGCCGCCCGAAGGCTCGTCGGGATGAAGACTTACTTTCTGGGCCGGGCAAACTCGCGTCTGCCTTTGGAATCACGGGGCAGGACAACGGCGCTGATCTTCTACGTCCCTATGATTCACTTCACGATCTTCACCTTTCGCCTGGCGCTCGTCCGAAGTCGATTCTACGTGGCCCTCGGGTCGGGATTGCAATCGGTAAAGCCCACGACTACCTCTGGCGATTTGTCGACGGCGAGAGCATGCGCTGGGTAAGCAAGCCGCACGCAGAACTTAGTAAGGGATTGTAGTTTTGGTACAGATTTTGTACCCTTATACGTATGTCCGATTTTTTCTTTCCGCTTTGGAATGCCCTTGAAGAAATCGATCGTGAGATATCTGCGGCAATTGAAATGAATCACCATGAACTCGCTAACTTGCGAGCTGGCGTTCAAATAAGACTGCAAGTTGCCGAGCACATGGATCTTCCGAGAGTCCAAGAACGGTTGAATGGATTGATCCATCTCCTCGATTCCCTTGAACTTCTTCAAGGAAAAGCTGGATCCGAAAACGCTAAGAATTTGGAACCAGATGACGTCCCTCCACCGGAGTTAAGCGAAGCGGCCATGCCGATCCGCGAACTCTTTGAGGTAAGCGAATTCTCGCAACCAGACTCTCCCAGCAGTGAGGAGGACCTCGAAGTTGGTGAGTATGAAAATGGGCTCGCTGAAAAGTTGGAGACCGAAACGGTTGGCGCTTCCGCAATTGAGACTCCAACACTGAATCTGCCCAAGTTGACACCTGCTCGTAAGGCTCCCGGTCAGGCAAAAAAGAAGGAGTTCCAGAAGAAGCAATCGGCGTTCTTTGCCGCAGAACGGGCCCTGCCCAATCCTGAAAACAAACGTTCGTACCAGTTTCAGGTCGCGAGCCTCATCTGTCGTGCGCGGGGTCTTCGTTCACAAGCAAACGAGTTCGACCTTTCGGGAGATCAGTTGCAGATCAGTATCGACAACTTAGCTAGACTCGTTCAAGGTGAATTTTTTGGTTTGAATTTTTCGCGATCACACTCTGAAAGTCAGTGGTCCGATCTATCTGACGCTTACCAATTCTTGATTGATTGCGATCGAGCGATTGCATGGCTGGATGAAAACCAGCCGTCTTCATCAGATCGCAAAGAACTGATCGATATGATGGGCGCCGCAAACGCTTACCTTCCCAGGTTGAAGTTCGACTACGGTTATAACTTCAGGGATCAGAGACAGGAAAGTCAGAAGAATGATA
This sequence comes from uncultured Armatimonadota bacterium, assembly GCA_946478935.1. The sequence continues at coordinate 13,329 of CAMLEL010000009.1, read as the reverse complement.
TCGACACTCTGAACAATCGTCAAAACTTTATCCCCTGGTTCCAATTCAACGGTGAAGCGCCGTCAATTTCTCGTTTGAAGACTCGAGCATCTGAACTCAAAACATGGATTGAGAGAGCTGAGCAAAGGCAGCAGCAAGCATCGACTCGCGACGTTGCCAAGAGCAAACTGGCCGCGCTAGTTGAGGCAATTGAAGGAGACTCAAATCCTGATGACTTCATTGCCGATCTCCGTTGTCTAGTTGCCGACTGCCTTAATTGCGGAGTTCGTCCAACGGATATCAATTTCAAAAGGTCTGTTCTTCCCTATCGCCATCATCTTGGCGAGTTAGAAAGCTCGCATGGGCGGAGACTTGAAGAAGAACTTAGAAAACTGGAGAATCATTTCATCGCCAAAAAGGAGCAAGTCGTGGAAACCGATTCCGAAGATGAGCCTTCGCCAGTGGTTGAAGCACTTCGATCGCAACTTAAAGGGAACACTGTTCTCATGATTGGGGGCCGGTCGGATCGTTCGAGGGTCAAGGCTTTAGCTGACGCCCTGGGATGCGACGTCGAATGGCCAGATTCGCATGAAGCCACCAAAATCGAAGACTTTAGAGCTGCCGTCGATCGCGCAGACATTGTGTGCCGGTTCATTCGGTGGAGCCGTCACGGCTACAAAGAGGTTCTCGATTGGGCGACCGAACAGGGCAAACCTACCGTGACTTTCAAAGCAGGTTCCGGGGTTAACCGGGTGGTTCACGACATGGTGAGTCAGCTCCGGCTAACCGTTTCTTGATTCCCGGCCAGTGCTTCTTCGCCCAGAATCTCCTTGACAACCTTGTTCTGGTTGATTCGATACTTGCGCGCCCGGGGCGCAATGTAGCGGCAATCGATCGGCTCGAAATCGAAACTGGCCCCAGATGAAGAATAGGTCGCCACGGTCGTCTTCAACCAATTGGTGTCGTCTCGGTCTGGAGTGTCCATTTTGAAGTGGGCGCCGCGACTCTCGTCGCGAATGATCGCTCCGCCCACAATCGCCTTGGATTGCTCAATCATGTTGATCACTGCGCGGGTGAATGGAACCGCCTGGTTGCTCCAAGCGCTGTCATCCACTAACGCACATTGGCGCGCACGCGCTGCAAGCTCATCCAATTTGGTGCGCGCCTGAAGCAGGTCGCTCTGCAATCGCCATATCCCGCAGTTGTTCCACATGGTGTCCGCCAGTTCCGCATGGAGCCGGTATGGATTCTCCTGACCATTACTTTGCTTAAGGGAGTCGTACTCGGACTGGCGATGACTCTGAGCATCGCTCAATAATTCAGGAGCGCTATCTACACCGCCCGTTTCCTTGAGATAAGCCAACACCCCCTGAGATGCGATTTCGCCCCCCACCAAGCATGACAACAACGCATTCGCGCCAAGTCGATTGGCGCCGTGGTACTGGTAATCGCACTCTCCAGCGGCATATAGACCTGGGATATTGGTCATTTGATTGCGAGGCTCATCTGGGTTCCATGCTCCATCAGCGCTCAGGTTATAGTCCACCCATAGCCCGCCCATGGTGTAATGAACAGCAGGATAGATTCGCATGGGCGTTTCGATCGGGTCTTCGCGCATGAACTTCTCGTAGATTTCAAGCACACCCTCCAACTTGTCGTTGATAATCTCGCGTGTGTGAGGGCCACCCCGACTCTGATGGAGTTGTGTGATGTCCAAATAAACCTGCTGACGGCCCTGAATTCCCGCTCCCTTTTTGCAGACACAATAGATGGCGAAGCTGACAAGGTCGCGACTGAGAAGGTTCCCATATACCGGGTCGAGTTCTTCGCAGAAGTACCAACGATCCTTCTCGGGAATCTCAACGGGTCGGCGGTCATCCATTGGGTTGCGCGGGGTCCACAGGCGACCGCCTTCACCGCGAACCGACTCAGACATCAGGCGGCATTTGTCTTCACCTGGAATGGCCGTCGGGTGGATTTGAACCATCTCAGGATTTCCATACTTGACCCCTTGTTGGTAGCAAATGGATACCGCAGAACCGGTGTTGATGATCGAGTTTGTTGACTTCCCGAAAATCACCCCGTTTCCGCCCGCAGCGATGATCGCAGCATCACAGGCGAAGGACTCGATCTCCATGCTGCGCAGATTCTGGGCAGTGATACCCACGCATTTGCCTTCGGCGTCCTTTACCAGGCCCAAGAACTCCCAGCCTTCGTATTTCTCAACCATGTTGGATGTTTCCCAGCGGCGGACTTGCTCATCCAATGCGTAAAGAAGTTGTTGGCCCGTGGTCGCCCCGGCATAAGCTGTACGGTGCTTAAGGGTGCCTCCAAACCGCCGGAAGCTCAGGAGGCCCTCATTGGTCCGATTAAACGGCACACCCATCCGATCGAGCAGATAGATGATCGCCGGCGCGCGCTCGGCCATCCGCATAACGGGCGGCTGGTGGTTGAGAAAGTCTCCGCCGGTAATGGTGTCCTCAAAGTGCAAGTAGGGCGAGTCTCCCTCGCCGCGCAGGTTCACGGCTCCGTTAATTCCGCCCTGAGCGCAGACACTGTGCGACCGTTTGACCGGCACCAGAGAAAAAAGTTTGACCTTGTGCCCCGCCTCCGCGAGCTTCATTGTTGCCATGAGGCCAGCCAGGCCTCCACCCACGACGACGACAGTTCTTTGAGCAGCCATGAACGGAACCTAGTTTACCGGCACGCCGCCCTTCAGCGGACTCCGACGAACAGACCTCTACCCATTGGACCGATTGGGTCGTAGTCGACGCTCAAATCGGCGGACTCCAGTGCGATCCGATATTGATCCATGGTGAACAACCCCAATTCATGCCGCTCAGATTCGTGGATGGGGCCGTCGAAGGTCATGATCAAGTATTCAAAGTCGATGATGCTCAGGTCGCCTTCTCGACGACCATTGGATATTCGAGCGACTTTGAGGTCCTCCTGATCAACGGTGAGCATATGCAGGTGGGGGGATTGATAGTTCTCTGGATAAAGCCAAGGCTCAAGAGCTATGCACCCACCCGGAGCCAAGTGCCCGGCCATGTTCGCAATCGCCTGATGAAGATCTTCGATCGTCTTCATATAACCGATCGAACTGAACAGACAAGTGATGCAATCGAAGCGTCGATCGAATTTGAACGTGCGCATATCGCCGAGAACCAGATCGGACTGCCTCGCCGTAATCTTGGCGAGTTCGAGCAGTTGAGGATCAAGATCCAGCCCGGTCGTGTCATACCACTGACTGAACTCGGCCAGGTGCTTACCCGTCCCGCACGCAACATCCAGGAGATATTTGCCGGGCGAATCCCGGTGTGCCTCAAGCGTCTCATGGACAAGGATTGCCTCCTTGGCATAATCCTTGAATGAGTACATTGCATCGTAGAATCGGGCTGACTTCGTGAACACTTAGCTCTATGCTATCAAAGGTAGCATCCATACAGATGCCTGTAACTGATTCTGCCGTCAATGATTTCTTGGAAAGGCTGAAACTCGTGCGACCGATTTCCAGTCGCAAGATGTTTGGTGGGATTGGGATTTATTGTGATGGAACGTTCTTTGCCGTAATCGATGACGATCGCCTGTACTTCAAGGTCGATGACGGCAACATTGGAGACTATCAGGGCCATGATGCAGCTCAATGGACCATCGAGGGTCCTAATGGCGGTGCGATGCCCTACCGTGAAGTGCCCACAGTTATCTTGGATGCGCCTGACGAACTGGGCGCTTGGATTGATCGCGCCGTTGAAGTGGCGCTCCGAAAGAAAAAGAAGAAGTAACGTTCCTCACCTATTCGGGCAGCATATGTCCAAGCTTGTCGCGCTTGGTTCCCAGGTACTTTTCTCGAGGCTTCACCGGTGATGCGATCAACGGCACGTGCTCAACGATCTCCAACCCATATCCCTGCAGGCCACTCACCTTTTTGGGGTTGTTGGTCATAAGCCTGAGCTTGCGCAAGCCCAAATCGGCCAACACTTGGGCTCCGAGACCGTAATCGCGGAGATCTGCCTTAAACCCGAGCGCCTGGTTCGCCTCAACTGTGTCGAGTCCCCCGTCTTGAAGTTCATAAGCGCGGAGTTTATTGATCAACCCAATTCCACGGCCCTCTTGAGCGATGTACAAGACGACCCCGCGACCCTCCGCCTCGATACTTTCAAGCGCCATCTGAAGTTGATCCCCACAATCACACCTCAGGGATCCGAGCAGGTCGCCCGTCAAGCATGAAGAGTGGATACGAACGAGCACCGGATCTTCACTGCATACATCACCTTTAACGATCGCTACATAAGGGTGGGGTTCCACGGTGGTTTCATATGCAAACAACTGAAAATGCCCAAACCTCGTTGGGAAATCTATCGGCCCAGCCACGCGCTTGACCAGTTTTTCATTCTTTCGCCGATAGGCAATCAGATCTGCGATGGTGACGGTTTTGAGTTCATGCTCTTCGGCAAAAGGCAGCAAACCGTCCAATCGCATCATGGAGCCATCTGCGTTCAGAATCTCACATCCCACTCCAACCGGCTTAAAGCCCGCCAGCACACACAAGTCAACGATGGCCTCCGTGTGCCCGGCCCGTTTCAAGACCCCGCCTCTCTCCGCACGAAGGGGAATGATGTGCCCCGGCCTTCCCAAATCTTCTGGAGTTGCTCGAGGATCAACAAATACCTCCACGGTGCGAGCGCGATCGTAGGCCGATACGCCGGTCGTAGCTCCATGGAGGGCGTCCACCATTTCTGCCATGGCGGTCCCGTGACGAGCCGTGTTCTGCTTGGTCATCATGGGGATTCCAAGCTCCGCCAAGCGCTCGGCGGTTGTGGGAATGAACGGCACGCCACGACCATAAGTGATCATAAAGTTCATGATCTCGGGGGTGCATGCCTCGGCAGCGCACACGAGATCACCCTCATTCTCGCGATCGGGATCATCGACGACGATGATCATCTTGCCCGCTTTCAGATCGTCCAGAGCCTCAGGAATTGATGCGAATCCCACGCTTGTAGTGTACGGTCATTCGCACTCATTCAATGGTCCAAGACCCAGGGCCAGAGGAACATTGGCTTTCGAACCCTCGTTCTTGCATGAACGTAAAGGAGAGATAGCTATGAAAAAATGGATCCGCAATCTTACGAGATCTCTTGCGATCGGTGCGATCGCATTCGGCGTTGCGGCGCCCACCATGGTTCAAGCACAGTCTTTGAACGATCTAGAGCGCTTGATCAAGCGCCGCCAAGATAAGAAGAACGAATGGCGAAACATCGCCTATCTCGCTGGTGGACTGGGTGTGATCGGGCTCCTGAAAAAAGACAATACGCTCTTCTTTGCCGGTACGGCGGGCGCCTTGTACTCAGCTTGGCGCTATGAACAGGATCGAAAGAGCCAGAGCAAGCTGAACCGGACCCGAGCGGCGTACTTCAGCCGAACACACTTCTATCGCGACGGCCGTAAGTTCGTCCGCAAAACTACTTGGAAAAACGGCAAGAAGTATTACTACTTCGCTCGAGCCTAAAAACCTGAAGTAGATTGTGAGCGTGGAGAATACTCCTCGCTTCGTCGACAATCGGTTCATGGCCGTACCTCCGGAGATTCACTGCGAACTTCCGGAGGGTTTGGCTCTGGACTTACTGCTATTGGAAGTCCGGCAGATGGTCCGTCAAACGGCCACGCCTTTCTCCATTCGACCCAAAGGATTCGACCTGCCGCTAGATGAGGCGCTGGCGGTGGTGGATTTGAGCGAGCGAGGCTACTCCGACGCCTGTGCCTGGTGGCTCGCCCGCGAAGCAAGCGTTACCTGGTGTGTGGATGGGATATCATCCGATCCCGAATGACACCCAAGCGGTATGAATGCCCTCGATTGTCGGCTCCGTTGCCAGTCGACGGTAATCCTCACAAATCGGCCTGGATGATCGCACCTTGGACAGATGACTTCGTTGACATCGAAGGCGACCTGCGCGCGCGGCCACGCCACGTCACGAGAGCCAAAATGGCGTGGGACTCAACTTACTTCTATGTGGCCGCCTGGATGGAAGAACCACATGTGTGGGCGACCCTGACCGAGCACGATTCCGTTATCTTTCAGGACAACGACTTCGAGGTTTTTATAGACCCGGACGGTGATGCCGCCCGCTATTTCGAATTCGAAATCAACGCTCTGGGCACGACTTGGGATCTGTATTTGCAGCGAGCCTACCGAGACCAGGGCTCGGCCGATAACTCCTGGGAGTCTGACGCGAAGTCGGCTGTGCGCATCGACGGTACGCTCAATGACCCATCGGATGTCGATCAAGGATGGTCGGTCGAGATTGCTTTCCCCTGGACGTGCTTTGCCGCCAACGGCGGTATGCCGTGCCCACCTCGCCCGGGCGATGTCTGGCGAGTGAACTTCTCGCGCGTCCAATGGATCACCGACATTGTGGAAGGAAAGTATGTCAAACGAGAGGGGTTGCGCGAGGACAACTGGGTTTGGAGTCCGCAGGGTGTGATCGACATGCATCAACCCGAGCAATGGGGATACGTTGAGTTTGTCTAAAGCGCATGCGCTGTTTAAGTTGAAATACGACTATTCAGCACTGCCTATGGACCGATAATCTGAAAGGGAGCGGCATAGCGCTTGGAAGCAGAAACGCTCGATTCAATCCTGGAACTCAAAAACCGGCGTTACAATGTAATTGGTATGAGTCCCGTAAGACTCTGCATTGGACTGGGCCTCGCATTCTTGGCGGGTTGCGGAAAGAACGAAACCGTCGTCTCCGAACCTGTCCGCCCCGCCGAGCGCATCCAAATGACGTTCGCCAGCGATGAATCACCATCTGTCTCTCCGGGGAGCAGCGTGGTGTCCACTTCGATCCCGATCGATGAATCCGCAAAGAAACTGGGAGCCAAGGTCTATTCCAAAGTAGATGCGCGCATTTTGCGAAGTCCGCGCGAAGGTTCGCTTGAGTATTACCGGATTGGTCGTGGTGTCCCAATGTACGTGAATCGCACCTCTGATCCAAATTGGCTCCAAGTCCGAATGTCCAGGGGTCGAAGTGGCTACGTCCGAACCGATCAGACCAACGCGGCTCTGGCTCTGGCCCTTGCACAGGAACGACTGGACGACAAGCAAAGACTGAGCCCCAAGCCGAACCGAGGAAACGAACCCGACGTCGGAGACGGCAAATCGAGTGGGACGCCTGCGCGAGATCCGGAAATCGACGAAGCCATCGATCGATTGGAAACTGGAATACCTCCTGTTGAGGAGGCATTCTCTGAGCTTCAGGCGGCAATCAGCCGCTTCCAGGCTGGACCTGAGAATTGGCAACTCGCCAAGGAAGGATCGATTCAGGCTCTAAACTTCTTCCAGGGAGTCTTGTCAGATTTGACTGGCCAAATTCAAGCCGTGGCTGCTCATTCAGCTGGATTCAATGCCAACGAGCGCTCCGCCTACAATGCCGCGGTTGTGGCTCAAAGCAGTGCCACCGATTCAGCCGCGAAAGTTCGGCAGCAGATTTTGGCCCTGCTCGAAGGAGAGGACTGGTCGGGGGCGATCGCAGCCATTGACGAAGAGACTCGAACACTCGGCTTTGCTGTCGACAATCTGTCTGCAGCTATCGGGCGATTTCGATAATGATTTCGGGACATGTCATATTTGGCCCCGTGTTGGCGTCAGAACGAGGGGACAGTTTGAGCTTCAAGACTGCTCCTTATTCACATGAGATTCCTATTCAGTATTCTGGCCCTGAGCGCTTCAGCCGCCTTTGCCACTTTCCAAGCTATTGATCCGACTTCCATTCCCCTCAGCGCGAACAGCATGGTTGGCACATGGATTCTCGAAGGCCGTGTAAAAGCCGTTCGCTTCGACCTTCGGAGCAATGGCACCTTCCAATACAAAGGATATGGCTCTGCCTCCACCGGCCAATGGCGCGTTGATGGCGATCACGTCCGACTGGTGTGGAAACAGGTTGACTCAATGCCCGTCGAATCCGGCAAGGTAACTGGACGATTTCCAGTGGAGGATGGAACCTTGCGAGTAGGCAATTTTCAGTATCGCAAAAAGCCCAAAGCCTAGTGGCGGAGAGGGTGGGATTCGAACCCACGAAGAGTTGCCCCTTACCGCATTTCGAGTGCGGCGCACTAGACCACTATGCGACCCCTCCGGGGCGAATTATGACGCATCTCGAACGCACTGCGCTGATCTAACCGGACCCCAGGGTCACTGGAACCTTTGCCGCCGCATCAGCCGCAGACATAGGTCCTTCCACCAAGATCCCTTTTACGATATACACGCCTGGCCCCCGGTCTTGAATGTCCAGGCGGACATCTCCGAAAGCAGCAAACGAAAGTCTCGCTGGATGTAGACGGGCAACCTTGTCGGCCAATTCCTGTGCGTAGGGTCCGGTCGAAACAAAATATGCATCATCAAACACGGACTGGCAAGCGGCAAAATATCCAGCCGCTCGATATCCCTGGTTTCGTGCCGCTACCGTAAAGGCAATTACACTTTGGTCGGCTGCCCGGCGAAGCCCCAGACTCTCTGGAAAGATTCGAGAGTAGTCGAGGCACAGCCGGATTGCTTGCGCAACCGTGGATTCGATGACTGGATCCGCGACTTCGCTCAGCGATAAATTCTCGGGCATGGGTTCCTGAGAGGCACCCGTCATGCCGATGATCCCAGAAGCATCACCGGCGAACAGCACGAGCGCCCTCTCTAGAACGCTGCGCCCCTCCAAGAGCGCGTCATATCGGCCTGTCGCCAGATACAGATTGAGAGCTGCATCGGCATAGGCCAAATAATCGCCCAAGTAGGCGTCTTGCACGCTTCTGTGGAAGCTGTGGGTCATATTGGGACCTTGACGAAACTCCTCGATGAATGGAAACAGGTCAACCGCCTTATTCAGCATCTTCTGTTCGTTCATGAGCCTGGCCGATTCCAGCAGCCTCGCGACAGTGAATCCAGTCACGTCCGCAAATCCAGGTGCTTGACAAGGGTTGGCCGGACTTGCATGGCGAAGTTTGGAAAGCGTCTCGCCAAGTGGCCCTCGATCCGCCAACGACTCAGGAGACGCGAGCCTGGGAGTCATCAGCGGATTGGATTCGACGCGAAGGCCGAGATGATCTTGAGCCCAGCGCATCCATGGCGTACCGCCAAGGGTTTGCTGGAGCTTGCGTACGCCGAAGCTCGACCGCCGGCTCCGCCCATCCTCTCCGGCATCGCTTGGCCTTTGGGCCGCAACACCCGCGGCCACCACAAACTCGTTCGTCAAGCTCTCGAATGTGCGCCTGGCCAAGTAAGAATAGAGCCCAGAGGGATCCTGCTTCGATGCCATACCGAGAGTCCTCAGCATCGAGGCATTCGCAGTGGCGGACTTGTCATAGTCCACAAACTTCCAGTTGGGGTCTCTGCTGCCGTGAAAGAATCCGCCGTCGATGAGATCGACGACGGAGCTGTGCAAAATCGGCTCGATGCCATTCTTGAAGTCGCTCAGGCGACCCGTCAACAGCAAGTACCGCCAAGCTTCTGGTGTGAGCTGCTTGATCAAGCCACCTTCAAACCCGCCGTTTTGCGATACCTCTGAGAAGAATCGCTCCTCGAATGCCTCAAAGTCGGGAACGTTTTCTACTGCCGGTATCCTGAGCAGCGCTTGGTCGCGGACCTGAGCGTCCTGAAACCTGGATTCAATCACGTCCAGCGACGGAGCCGCAAACTTCTCACGGGCAGTGACGAGTGCGTCGATATAGAGATTCTCCTGGCGCGGGAATACACCCAGGTTTTGGGGGAGAAGATCAAGAATGGAACCGGACGTGTCCAAAACCCACACCTGAAAGCCACTCGACAGGTTAAGCGAGGCGCGAGACAGGGGAAGGAACGCGTTTCGAAATGCGGGATATGCCAGAGTGTCCGCTCGAATGCACAAGAAGTTCCGCTCCAAAAACGATTGAACTCTGGGCGAATTCTCTATTCCCTCGTCAAATCCGCGGGCCAGGGGGTTATAGCTGCTTCCAACAAACAAAAGGATGGGCAAATCTCGACGTTTCGCCAAGGCGAATGACTCGGGAGTCGGCTTATGCCAGTCGATTCTCTGCATCGCCGCTCGGTTCAGGAACTCGGAACCTTCATGGCCAAGGTCGTTCACCGGCGTCTGCGGGATCTTGGACTTGAATGCCTGAGCGATAAACCCAAGCACGACAAGGGCTGCCACAGAACTGGATACGACGGTAAACGCTGGCCTAGGCATCGCCAAGCTCATTATGCCTCTGTGCTAAAATTCCGCAACTATGTCGATCACACTGGACGAGGTCCGGCACGTCGCGAAGCTCGCTCGCCTGGAGCTCGACGAATCTGAAATGCTTTCATTGCAGGGTGAGCTGAACGCGCTACTGGGTCACTTTGCGGATATTCAATCGATCGACGTGGCCGGAATTCAGCCGACCTCTCACGCAGTTGCTCTTCAGAACATTTGGGGGAGGGATGTGGCTGTATCAGGCCTACCTCGGGAAGATGCCCTTCGCAATTCTGCGCTGACAAAGGCGGGCCTGTTCGTGGTTCCCCAGATCATCGAGGATTAATCGGTTTGATCACGCAGTTGAGTGCGGCCGATCTTGGTCGAAAATTAGCATCCAAGGACCTTTCAGCCACTGAGGTGGCTAAGGCTTATCTTGATCGAATCGCTGCTCACGATCAAACGTACGGGGCGTTTCTTTCGGTGGACAGCGAAGCCGTGATGGCCAACGCGATTGCTGCTCAGGAAATAATCGATCGTGGCGAAGGCGGAGCCCTGACCGGCGTTCCGATTGCCCTTAAAGACAACATTTCGACTCTGGGCATCGAGACCACCTGCGCCAGCAGAATCTTGAAAGGCTATATCCCGCCATTTGACGCCACCGTAGTTGAGCGGGCGAAGGCCGCGGGCATGGTGCCGCTGGGCAAAACAAACCTTGACGAGTTCGCGATGGGTACGTCTACGGAAAACTCGGCTTTCCAGAAAACTCGGAATCCGTGGGATCCTGAACGGTCACCGGGCGGCAGTTCAGGCGGTTCGGCGGCAGCCGTCGCCGCCGAATTCTCTCCTCTCTCGCTCGGATCCGATACGGGTGGATCGATTCGGCAGCCTGCTTCGCTGTGTGGCATCGTTGGTTTCAAACCGACCTATGGACGATGCAGCCGGTATGGGTTGGTGGCATTCGGTTCGAGCTTGGACCAGATTGGCCCGTTTGCCAGAACTGTAGAGGATGCGGCTCTCCTTGCGGAGGCGATTACCGGAGCGGATCAGCGGGACAGCACATGCCTTCCGATGAAGCCGATTTCGAGCCAGGAACTACGTGCGGGTTCGCTTCGAGGCTTGCGCGCAGCGCTGCCCAAAGAAATGTTCGGGGATGCCGTGGATGCGGGCGTTCGAGCACAGGTCGAAAACTCCGTCCAAGCCTTAAAGGCTGAGGGCGTGGAGTTTACGGAAGTCAACATCCCGTCCATCGCATTCGGTGTGACAACCTACTACATTATCGCTCCGGCTGAGGCAAGCAGCAACTTGGCGCGGTTCGACGGTATCCGATACGGGCCACGCAGCGAGGGCAAGGGACATATCGGCGTCGTTGAAAAAACCCGAGCCGATGGATTCGGGCATGAAGTTAAAGCCCGGATCATGATCGGCACTTATGCGCTTAGCGCAGGATATTACGATGCCTTCTATCTTCGGGCGCAACAGGTTCGCGCCCTCATGACGCAAGAGTTCAACAAGGTGTTCCAGGAGTTTGATTTCATCTTGTCGCCGACTAGCCCGGTCACCGCATTCAAACTTGGCGAATTGACAGATGATCCGCTTGCACTCAAAATGCTCGACTACTGCACAATTCCAGCAAACATGAATGGGATGCCCGGAATCTCGCTCAATTGCGGATTCGCACAGGGACTTCCGGTAGGATTGCAGCTAATGGCGGCTCCGCTGGAGGATGAAAAACTGCTGCAAATCGCCTATTCTGTCGAACAGGCGCTGCCAAATGCCACGCAGAGACCGCCCATACCGTAACGGAAGAACATGGACGACATCGGGCGCCAAGACTTGCGGCTTTTCCTGAAAGAGTTGCTGTCGCCTTGGCGACTGGTCCTGCTCGCGATCACCTTGGCCTTTGTGTGGACGCTCCCCTTGTTTCAGGACACAACTCCCCAAAGGGCATTCATAACGATGGTCTTCCTGATTTACTGGGCAGCCACATCGTTTAATGCGAGTCTGGCCAAGCGATTCTCCTCAAAGCGTTATCAAGCCATGTGGAACGGCTGCAATGACCGCCTGAAGCGCTTCGAGGAGGTCTTGAAGAAGTTGCGCCGAGATCAAATCGCAAATCTCAGCGAGATGCCTTCAACCATCCGCAGAGTTGGCAAGAGCCTGTACCGGGCATTGCGTCGAGCAGATTTGATCTCGACAGAGGTCGAGCGCACCGAGCGTGACCTCTACGCAGCACCACCGATCTGGACCTCGCCCAGCGAAGATCCACAATCGAAGGAGCTCTATCGCATCGCGGACAAGAACATCGCTGAGTATCGTCAGCAGTTTGCCGGAGTCATGGCGGGAGTTCATCGAACCGAAGCTCAGAGCGCTGTGTACATGACAACACTCGACACTTTGCGAATGAAGATGCTCGGCTATCGATTGATCGGGAAGTCTCCAGAAATGTCATCCGACGATTTTCTTGTCGCGTTGGCCGAGGCCCGCGCCCAACTCCAGTCGATCGATACCGCTTTGGAAGAACTTGACTTGGGGCATTACCCAAAGACGATCTCCGTCGTACCGCCTCCAATGCCGCAATCAGCTGTCGAAGAGATCGAAGAACGGCTTCGCCAATAGGTGCGAATTCTTAAAATAGAAACGGCGGCTGTTAGCCGCCGTTGACACTGGGGGTTAGTTCGTCGCTTACGCCGTCTTGGCCAGGGCGGGTTGCATATCCTTGTCGAGTGCGATCGCGATTTCGCGTTCGATCACGTTTCCTTTGATTTGGCTCAGATAGACCTTGCTGAGGCTCGGCTGCTTCACGAGTCGCTGAAGCGTCATGAGCAGATCCGCGGCCTCGTCGCGGCTTAGCGAAATCGCGACATCGGTCAAATCTCTCTGCTTTTCGTAGTCGAAGATCCTCATTTTATTTTCCGTTTAGATTGGTCCTGTCTGCCAACCACTACAGAGCTAAACGGACGCAAGGTTCCAAGGTTTTGATTTCTTTTCCCTAAAGGCCCAATGACCCACGGAGAATCATCGGAAGGCAGATCACAGATTAGAGGGTAGGACCTATTTTCGAACGAAGCGCCACTTGGAGATGGGTTTACCGTCTGTGGTCAGGGGAATAAGTTTTCCCGGCTGGATTTGATAATCGACCCCCGCC
>CAMLEL010000008.1 GCA_946478935.1 uncultured Armatimonadota bacterium | reverse complement strand
CTCAAGGTCCACGTTGCTCCCGTCGATCCGGATAGAAGTGCGATCCGATAGCATCTGGCGGCGACGGTCTTGCATCTCTTTCATGCGAACGTCGGCTTGGTGATTTTCGGCGTCCAGGACGATGCTGAAGTCGCAGTCTTTGCGTTTGTAGCCGGGCGTGTTGGCGTTGGCCAAATTGCCGGTGAGCAGACCATGTCGCTTGGATGTCTTATCCAGCGCTTGGTCCAGATTATTCAGGTGAGGTGCAAAAAGCTGATCTAATATTCGCACGGCCGAAACACTCCGCCGCGCATCCGTTCGCTGATTCGAGACCGATCCTTGGACTCGCGGGCCTGATGGGGCCCATCAGTGTTATTGGCAGAGATCCCGGTAACTATAGGGGGAAGTTTGAAGTTCTGTGACGCGGAGCACAGGTGTGCCAGCGCTCGATCGCGAGACCGTTAACTCACGCGTCGCTTGCGGCGACGCAGCATCGCAGCCGCGCCGACCGTCATGATCGCCCACGTGGCAGGTTCCGGAACCGCCTCGATAGCGCTGTACTTGAAGTTGCCTGCACCATATTGGGCAACATTCAAATCCAGGTTGGTAGGGAAGGCTCCCCAATTGCCATGTCGACTGACACCGGTGAAGCTGATCAGGCCACCTCCGTCGTTCATCAACGTCGGATAGCTGCTGGAAGAGACGTACGAGTTCCCATTCTGTTCAAGGATGCCATAGCCTTGGGCCACGATCGAGCCCTTGAACCCCGCTGGCAGGATAACCGGCGCGCTTAAATCCAAGAAATTGGTGGTGCCATCGCCCAATCCCATGTTGGCGGGACCGAAGAAGCGTGAAGCGACGACTTGTTGTGTGTCTCGATTGAAGATGAAGCAGTCGATGTTGTTTTGGATGCCATTCTGAGCGCTATCGAAAATCCCAAGGGCCGTAATCTGGATGGATTGATTGACGTTGAAGTCCATGCCGAGCGCACCCCCGAACGATTGGTTTCCCTGCAAATGGGGATATCGGTAGGCGATGATTTGGCCGGAAGCGATTGTCGATACGGCCAACAGAGTTCCAATGTAGAGCGGTCGCAATGTATTACCCATCCTCGAAAAGGTTGAGTTCTTGGAATCTCAAATCATGCCATTTGGCAGATGGTCGACAAACCTCGTGGACTTACTGGCTCCGCTTGTAGAACCTCTTGCTTACAACCGTGCCTGGTTCCATCTTGCCTCGGATATCCACCGTACAGGGCGTCTTGAGAGCGACATCGCTATTCAGAAATGCGAATCCAATCCCACAATCCAGAACCACGGAGAAGACGCCGCTGGAAACTTCGCCTACCTCGTTCCCATCGACAAACACTTTCATGCCCGGGCTCAGCAACCGCTTGGAATCGAGTTTGATCCCCTGAAGCTTGGTTGGCGTTCCATTATCACGAGCCGCATTGATGGTCTCCGACCCAATAAAGGTCTTCGTTTTGCTGACGACCCAACCAAGACCCGCTGCGATTGGACTGAGTTCATCGCTTAACTCGTGACCGTAAAGCGGCAGACCAGCCTCTACCCGGAGTGCATCTCGGGCGGCGAGCCCGCACGGGACGACTCCGAGTTCCACCAATTCTCGCCACAGAGTCGCTGCCTCGTCGCCATGGCAAATCAATTCGTATCCATCTTCGCCGGTGTAGCCAGAGCGACAACACATACAATCGATGCCTGCTATCTGAGCTTGGACGACGCCAAACGGCGGTGCCTTGGTGAGTTCTTCGAATGCATCCGAGTGTTCAGCTAGTAGTGGAACGGCGCGGGGCCCCTGGACCGCAATCATCGCGGTCTCTTGGGTTTCATCCTTTATCTCGACTCCAAACGAGTTTTGAGAAAGCATCCAGGCAACGTCCTTCTCGTGATTGGAAGCGTTGACCACCATCGCATACTTTTCTGGTTCCAACCGATAAACGATGATGTCATCCACGCAGCCGCCTTGGGCATTTGGAAGGAGCGAGTATTGCCCGGTACCGTCAGTCAGCTTGGAAACGTCGTTCGAAGTGATGTGCTCCAGAAACTCGAAGACCCTTGAACCTTTGAGCACGAGCCGAGCCATATGGCTCACGTCGAACATGCCGGCATGCTCTCGCACGGCTTTTGCTTCCTGAATTACGCTGGCATATTGGACCGGCATTTCCCAGCCGGCGAATTCCACCAGGCGGCCGCCAGCCTCCACATGGCAGTCGTACAGGGGAGTGCGCAACATGGAATCGGTCATGTCAAAGATTGTACCGGTGGGAACTGGCATCGAACTTTGAGCAGTCCGTGAGGCAGAGGTGAATTGGAAATGCCACGAGGAGATAAGAGCAAGTACACAGACAAGCAAGAACGGCAGGCTGAACACATCGAAAAGGGATACAAAGACGAAGGCATGTCAGAGAAGCAGGCGGAAAAGATTGCCTGGGCGACGGTCAATAAGATCCACGGAGGCGGCAAGAATCCGGGCGGTTCAGGTCGCGGCAAAAAGCCCGATTACACTCGATCCACAAGTGAGAAGCGCCGCACTGCCGCCCTAAAAGGATGGGAGACCAGAAGGAAGAATAAACGCTAGAATTCCCGTATGGGCAGATCCTTCCTCGTACCTGAAGCTTTAGGCGAATACATCGACTCCCATTGGTTGCGCGAATCCTCGGTCCTCAAGGAACTTCGCGAAGAAACTGGAAAGATGACCGAGGCGAGCATGCAGATCGCGGCTGACCAGGGTCAATTCATGGCGTTCCTTGTTCGTGCCATCGGAGCCAGCAAGTGTCTGGAGGTGGGTGTATTCACAGGCTATTCCTCGACTGTGGTCGCGATGGCATTGCCTCCTGATGGAAAGATCGTGGCGTGTGACGTGAGCGAAGAGTACACCTCGATTGCCAGACGCTACTGGGAGATGGCGGGCGTGGCCAACAAGGTCGACCTTCGACTTGGTCCTGCGTTGGATTCCTTGGATGCACTCATCGAAAATGGAGAGGACAAGACGTTTGATTTCGCGTTTATCGATGCCGACAAGCCAAACTACGTGGCCTATTACGAGCGCTGCCTTTCCCTTCTCAAAAAGGGTGGAATCTTGGGGATCGATAACGTCCTCTGGGATGGAAAGGTGGCTGACCTATCCGTCCTCGATGAACAGACTGCCGCGATTCGTCAACTGAATCAACATCTGCATCGGGATGAGCGCGTCGACATCTGCCTCATTCCGATCGGTGACGGTCTGACGCTGGCCAGAAAGAAATGAGCATCCTTGCCCTGGGATTGATAGTCTTGGGAATCGCGATACAAGTGCCTAATCCGCCTCCATTGCCTCAGCGATCTATCAGCAAGCCGGCTGTGCCGCCCCCGGGGAGAGAAATAGATCTCTATGGAGACGGTAAGTACACCCTCTATATCCCCAGCAACTGGCAACCTACCGAGCGCATAGCGATGACCGTGCATTTCCATGGCGCATCCTGGTTCGCTGTAGACGAACACCGGCGGCGCGGGCTGTCCGAGCCTCTGTTGGCGGTGTACATTGGCGAGGGTTCGTCGGTTTATCGAAACGCATTTCTCAATAGAGATGCTTGGCCCAGACTTCTGTCTCACGCATTATCGGAGCTTGGAGCTTCCAATACTGCGATCCTGGACCGGGTTGACGTAACCAGCTTTAGCGCCGGTTATGGGGCAGTGCGCGAACTTCTCAAACAGCCCGATCCACCGAAGCTGATTCGACGGATCGTCCTCGCGGATTCGATGTACGCCAGCTTCACGAGTGAGTCCGACAAGCGCCCATTGCCGGATCAGATCACTCCCTACGTGGACTTCGCAAAGGCGGCCATGAACGGCGAAAAGGGATTCGTCGTGACGTGCTCCCAAGTCCCAACTGAGACCTACGCCAATTCGGCGGCGTGTCTGAACGCACTGGTTACCGAGCTCGGAGGCAAGCTGACCCCGGTTGCCAAAGGAAGTCTGCCGGCTACCTTGGATTCCAAATTCCCGCTCCTTTCTCGGTTCGATGCAGGCGGATTCCATGCGTGGTCATACGGAGGAGTCGATGCTCAAGCCCACATGACTCACCCCCGACACATCGCTGACATTTGGATTGCCGTTTGGGGCCGCTCGAACTAACCCCAATTGTAAATCGAATAGGGATCCCACCCTGAATCTTTGGAGAGGCGCAGGGCCGCTAACTGACCCACGTGATAATAGTCGTGGGCAGGCAAGAACGCCGATGCATGGGTTTCCCAATTCTCCGAGTTCATCGCGGCTTCCGTGGCTTTCGTGCGCAAGTTCTTGACTTCGTTCCAGAGAGCCGGCCATTCGTTGGTCGTCGGTGAATAGGTGCCCCACTCATGCTTTTCGCCTCGCGATTCTTTCAGGACAGCTGTGTAGCACTCGCCCAAGTGCTTGGCGAGCTCTCTTGGGCTCATGGCTTGGTCGGTCAACTTGGTATCCAATGAGGCATCGATGCCTTCGTAGACCTTTGCCAGCTGATAGCCTGCATCGTCGATCTGGTGCTGTAACAGTTCTTTTGCCGTCATCACACCCAGATTATTACGCGGCTCGTATCAAATGTCTACTGTTTTTCGTAAGTTGTTGGCATGTGTGCTTTAAAACTTGATCCCGACCGAGATGAAGAATGCGGCCGGGGAGGGCCCGAAGATGGCGCTGCCCTCGATAAACAAGTTGCTGGCGAGATCGGCTCCGATCAATAGCTTGACCCCCAAACCGCTGCTATGGTCTCCATCGTCGCTGGTGAACCAATAAGTGGGACCGAGCCCGCCGTATACCAGTGCGAAGTTCTTGATGCCGAGGACAGAGAGCGCATTGCCACGCTTACCTTTCCCGAAGTCAGACGGATTCCCCCATACTTCACCATCGATTCGCAAGGCAGGGATTGGCACGAAAGGGATTTTGAATGTGACATCCAGTCCGGCTCCCACCATCGTCCGATTCCAGTCGCCGAAGGATGCACGGATGCCAACTCGAGGTTTCTCCGGCAAAGGCAACACTTGAGCCATCGTGGGCACAGAAGCGGTTGCCAGAAGGCTGAGAGTCACAAGTCTCCATTTCATAGGTTCCTAGACGACGAGTACGCATGAACGGGTCGGTGCCATAATTCCCGAACGATGTCGTACAAGGTCGCCGTTCTTGCCGGCGACGGTATCGGTCCAGAAGTAACTGCCGAAGCCGTCAAAGCGCTAAAAGCCCTGGATTTGAAGATTGAGTTTGAGGAAGCCTTGGTGGGCGGCGCTGCCTATGACGATGGTGGACATCCCCTTCCCGCACCTACACTACAACTCTGTCGAGATTCAGACGCGGTACTGTTTGGCGCAATTGGAGGACCAAAATGGGATGCTGTTCAACCTGTTAATCTCCGACCTGAGATTGGCGCACTTCTACCCCTGCGAAGTGAGTTGAATCTTTATGCGAACGTCCGTCCGGCAAAGACTCTCAAGCCATTGCTCAAGGCGAGCCCGTTGAAGGGTACGGAAGGCATGGTGGACATGGTGGTCATGCGAGAGCTGACAGGCGGGATCTACTTCGGGAAGCCTCGGGAAAGAACCGAAGATCGGGCCATCGACACTTGCGTATACACGAAATCAGAAATCGAGCGCATCGCGCGTCAGGCGTTTACCATCGCTCGCCAGCGCAAGCACGAAATAGTGAGCGTTGACAAAGCGAATGTCTTGGAAACGAGTCGCCTCTGGCGCGAGGTGGTCACCGACATGGCTGCGGCCAATCCTGACGTAAAGGTCACTCACATGCTGGTGGACAATTGCGCTATGCAGCTTGTTCGGAACCCTAAGCAGTTTGACGTGATTCTAACCGAAAATATGTTCGGTGACATCCTGAGTGACGAGGCATCGATGATCACTGGCTCGTTAGGACTCCTACCTAGCGCTTCCCTCAGCGACCCCCGCGACGGAAAGCTGTTCGGGCTCTACGAGCCGATTCATGGTTCTGCGCCCGACATTGCCGGACAGCAGCGGGCAAATCCCCTTGCTGCCATATTGAGCGCCGCGATGATGCTTCAATATACGTTCGGAGACCTATCGAATGCCGCCCGTCTTGAGTTGGCGGTCGAGCAGACGCTCGAAAGCGGTTATCGCACTGCCGATATCTTCGAAAAGGGCACCAAACTCGTATCGACCCGGGAGATGGGCGACGCCATCGTCGCGAAACTGCTCTGATGCCGGAAATCATCGACCGCCCGCTTGATACCCAACTCGACGAGTCGATGCTCGAAGGGTTCGGAGGCTTCCCAAACCAGGTGTTTCTGATCGGAGTTGGAGGGGACAAATATGCGGCCAATAATGCCAGTCTTCCGGATGGTCAAACGGTCGACGGTTTGGCCACCTTCCCGGACCCAGATGAAGCCACAACGTACATGGGGCTCCTTGCTGGCCTAAGCGGCGATATCGTGCCGAAGACATTCGACGAAGCTCGAGAGATCGCCGTGTCCAAGCCCCGACTGATGTGTATGTTCCTGTTCGTGGGTGGTCGAATTGCGGACGTTCATTGGGTTCGCTGATATGTCGGCGAAACAAACTTTCGCGCGGTTCGTCCATCGATACATGAGAGTTGCCGCGTTGCTCGTCCTGAGTCTGTTAACGGTTTCCGTCTTTGCGCAAGGCGTTCCGCAACTAAGGCTCCGACGTCAGCCCGTACGAATTCAGGTTCGGCATGCTGATCCGTGGGCGATCAAGACGCTTCTCGAAGGTGGCCAACTCCAGTCGCCAGAACTGTCGACAATTCTGGCTTTGATGGGTTCCGCGCCTCCGGCCAATGGCAACGGAACACCGCTGTTTCCGGATGGCAAATTCATCGTAAACCCAGCTGACAACAGTTTGTGGTTCATTCCAACGAATTAACCGCTGCCCTTACCCTTACCCTTGCCTTTGCCCTTGGCATTGACCGTCTTGTCGGAGCCTTTACCTTTTGACTTTGTGCTTCCCGTTGCCTTGGCCTTGGACTTTGCCGAGCTTTGCTTGGTGACTCCACTCGGCTTGGATGCGCCTTCCCAACCGACTTTCTTGCCCTTGGACTTCCAATTCTTGAGGTTCACCCGGTAGGAATCGGCCGTGCGATCCCAGTTCTTGGTCGATTGGAAACGCTGAAAGACTTCAGTAGGCCGCCGATTGCTCGATTTGGCGACGATTGCGCTGCAAAGCACGTCCCGATCGGTCCCGCCATGATTTCTTATCCAATCCAGATCAGATTCCCGATAATCATATCGACGGTGTACGACATCGTCCCAGAATTCTTCGCGGTCGAAATAACCCTGTTTGCGGAGTTTGTTGAAGGTTCCTGGGTGCATTCCGATCTCTTTGGCAATCTCACCCCAGCCCATCCCAGACTCCCGCATACGATCGACATCGGATGCATTGGAATGTCCATATCGACTCATCGCTAGAGTCGGTCCGAGATCCCAAATCTCTTCATCGGTTTGGTCCTGGACCCGAAAGATGTCTTGGATATCCAATCCAAATCGATCGCCCAATATCTGAGCGGCAATCTCCTCAAGTAGGTTGGATTGGGCCGATGCGATCCCACTTAGCAACATCGTTAGGGCAATTGCGATCCTTTTCATCTTCAACTTCGCTCCGACTCCCTTGGACTGTATGAAAAGAGCCCAGGTTTCCCCGGGCCCAATTCGTGATGCGCTGCGATCTTAGCTAACGGTAACGGGTCCGACAACCGTTTCTTGGTTGGCAGTAACGACCACACCGGTAACTTGGGCGGTCTTTACAACGGTCCCGTCTTCGCTCGTCCATGTAAAGTCGAGCGTATAGGTTCCGGGTAGCAGAGCCCACACCGTGAATGTTCCATCCGACATGGTTGCGGAGGTGTTAACCTCGGTACCGATGTCGTAGGCCGATCCTTCAGTGTAGGTGGCCTTCACTTGCACATTGTTCAGCGGCGTCGTGCCATCTGTGACCGTTCCGACCACCGTCCCCGACTGGACCTTGATGACTCCGACCAACACCGGCTGCAGCTTGTATTGGCCATTGCCTGTCTTGATCAGAGATTTGTCGACGTTAAAGTCGAGCAGCAGGGTTTGAACAGCATTCGCCACGAGTTCGGCGTTGATGTTGACTTTAACGCCGGTGTTTGCAGCGCTCGGGATGTCCACATTGTGCGTCCCGTCAGAATCCGTAACGGTTGCCGAAACTGGGAACAGACGAATCTGATTGTAGTTGCCAGCCGGCAGAACCGCCGAACCGAGCAGCATGTCTTCGTCAGTCAAATCAAGCAAATTGACGGTCTCATCGGCAAGCGGAATTTCATGCCACTGATTACCAACTTTGGCCTCAAGCTTGTTGAAAACGAGGTCGATCGAAGTAATGGTGGGATCGGGTGCGTCGGCCAACCGAACGACCATCGTGCCAGAGCCACTACTAACGCCCCCGTTGGAGCCACCTCCACCACATCCGGCGACGAGAGTCGCAAGGGCCGCAATGGGCAGCATTATTTTTCGTATGTTCATCCGCTATGTTTCTCCTTAAGAACAGGCAATGTGCTTAACCGTGATAGACGAGTCGCCTTTCATTGTAGGTTCCATAGACTCGCCAAGCAAATTGCATGTAATGATTGCTTGTTCATGGGGCCTAATAAATAGCGCGCATTACACTAGTGCGTCATGCGCATGGGTATGCCTGTCGCCGCCATTGCCGATTTGAGTTCAGGGATCGTGAAATTCCCATCATGGATGATGCTCGCCAGAAGCACCGCATCAGCATGACCCGTCTCCACGGCCTCGATCAGATGCTCTGGCTTGCCCGCGCCGCCGCTCGCAATGATGGGAATATCAACCGAATCGCTGACCGCTCGCGTGAGTTCGAGGTCGTAGCCAGACTGGGAACCGTCTCCATCCATACTCGTGAGGAGGATCTCGCCAGCGCCAAGTTTCGCGACTTGCTGGGCCCACTCCACGGCGTCCATGCCGGTGTCCGTTCGTCCACCGTGGCTGTAAACCCGCCACTGGTTCCGCCCGGAATTCCGCTTGGCATCGATGGCAACCACGATGCACTGCCTGCCGAAACTTTCCGCGCCGCGCCGCACCAGATCCGGATCGGCGATGGCGGCTGTATTGAGGCTGACTTTGTCCGCCCCGGCCCGTAATGCTTGCTGGATATCAGCCACACTGCGAATCCCGCCGCCTACCGTGAACGGGATAAAGACTTGTTCTGCAACCCTCGAAGCGAGTTCTATGACGGGCGCCCGACCTTTGGATGAAGCCGTTATATCTAGGAAAACGAGTTCATCAGCGCCTTCTTCACCGTAGTACTGCGCGAGTTGAATCGGGTCCCCGGCGTCCCGCAGTCCCAAAAAGTTCACTCCCTTCACGACCCTGCCGTCTTTGATGTCCAGGCAAGGAATGAGGCGAACGGCTGTCATGAACTCTGGACCCTCATGATCCGGACTTCAGATTTGCCTTCCTTCGGTGCTGCTAGCAATAGCCGGAAAAGGTCGTTGTAGGATTCCACTTCGACCTGGCTGGGAAACTCGCTGGCGTCCCATATTTGTTTTGCCGCTTCATCCACTAGCCCGGTCACCAGCAGTCGCTCGTCGGCATGCACTTGGGCCGTGACCAGCTCTGGAATGCCCTTCTTGACGAGTCCGCGGGTTTCCGCACGTCCACCGTCTTCAGATCGGTGCCAAATCGTATTGACGTGCATGTCGACTCGGCGAGCATTTCGATCTCGAAGCAATTCTCGAAACTCTTCGATCGACATGACCTTCTCGGCCGCCACATCGAATACCGCCACGCCATCTGCCAATTTGCTATACGCATAGGCAAGGTAGGGCAGCAGCTGCAAATGCGCATCAGAGTTGAGTCGTTCTTCGCTTGCATACCGGATCTTTGCTACGGCGTTCGAGGATGCCATTCGCTGAAGGAGGTCGGCAGTGGGTTCAATGTGCTCGTCGAAGAGATCTGGCCGAAAGACATGCGGGTTCTTAGTTCGCAGGACCAGGGCAATATGGAGCCTGATGTCGCTAAACAACAATCCTTCTTCGGGGCCGACCGGACTATTCCCTTGCAGGACCAGCGACATAACGTCGTCTTGCTTGGGAAGTCTCTCACCCGGAATGTAGATCCAGTACTCGGTCATCGCGAAGAACTTCGGTTTGAGCTTTTGGCGAAGGGTGAGAACCAGGTATCCAACAATGATCCCGATAGCGAGGCCGATCAGAAAAATGATCAGGGACCTTCTCCCGAAAGCCAGCGGCCCACCAGTGCCAATTCTTCCGTGTCCTGAATCAACGGATAGCACAAATCACACAGCCCTGCCTCATTCACGCCTCTACGCCGACAAAGCAGGCACGAATCGGTTCGGCGGGCGGTAAGAACCGTTGAGCGGCGGCTCAACGCGAACTTAAGGTGATGTCGTGGAATCCCTTCGGAATTCAGCCGCTCCATGGGCGATAGTTTACTTGCGATAGCTTGCACAAAGAGGTGAGAAGGGGATATGTCTGGAGTAAGATTTTACAAGCATGCCCCGTTTGGTCTCCTTCCCGTGTCTGGCATTTCTTGCCGCTTCTGCAATCAGTTCTGCCCAGCTCCCATCGCCGACGCGCGAACCGCTCGTGGGCGCCTGGTCTCTCGCCCTGAGCCCAGATGGAAGTCGCTTGGCTTTCAGCTACCAGGGCGACATTTGGGTGACGCCAAGTAGCGGGGGCAGAGCGATCCCGATCACCAATCACATTGAGATGGACGACACTCCCGTTTGGTCGCCCGATGGGGAGTGGATCGCCTTTGCCTCCAACCGATATGGCAACAACGACATTTTCGTCGTCCCGGCCGATGGGGGTCGCACTCAGCGGCTGACGTGGCATTCAGGCCAGGACGTGCCCAGCGATTGGTCTCCCGATGGCAAGACGATCGTTTTTCGTGCAACTCGCGATGAATCCGTCAATGGAATCTATGGGGTTGAAGTTGGCACCGGGAAGACCCAACAATTCTTTCTCGACTACGCCGCCGACAACAATCCAAAGTTCTCAGTGGACGGCCGGAAGATTCTGTAAACGCGACTCGGCTTTCCGTGGTCCAGGCCGCGATACCAGGGTTCAGCGGCCAGCCAGATTTGGGAGTACGACCTCGCAAGTGACCGCCGGATCGAGTGGCGCAACAATGGTCATCAACATTTGTGGCCCCACTACGCTCTTGGCGGCAAATCCATCTTGGCCGTCACCGTCAACCAGACAACTCCAAGCTCCAGTTACATCGGAAAGCCAATTCCTAAGATCGTGGACAACGTGGATCGATGCCCTAACATTTATGCGGTCGACGCCCCCGGTAGGGCCCGCCGAATCACTGACTTCACGGTAGAAGGGCCAAGGTTTCTCACCGTGTCAAAGGGTGGACAAGTTGCGGCGTTTGAGCGTGATGGCGACGTTTATGTAATGCCACTGGGATCCGAACCCAAGAAAATCACCATCACGGCAACTCTGGACGACAAGACCACCAACGAAGAGCGATTGATTTTGCGCGACGGAGCCAGGGAACAGACCCTGAGTCCCAAGGGCGACAAGATCGTTTTCAACGTACGCGGTGAGCTTTGGTTGGTGCCCACGAAGAAAGGCAAGGGACCGAATGCGGACGACGCCAAGCAGTTGACGACATGGGAAGGCTTCGATGAACAACCGCTTTTCGTTGATGACTCAACTGTGTTTTTCGT
The DNA here is from genome assembly GCA_946478935.1 of uncultured Armatimonadota bacterium. The sequence goes on along the minus strand of CAMLEL010000008.1, from coordinate 6,005 downwards.
AAGCGATCGAGATGGTGGCAAGCGGCTGTATCGGATGAATGTCGAAACGCTGGCAACCACCATGATCACGACCGACGAGAACGATGTTGGAGCGCTGGACCTCAGCCCGGATCGGAAGTCGGTCACGTTCTGGAAGGCAGGCAAACAGGGCGGCCTTTACATTGTGCCGATCAGCGGTGGAACTCCCAAGCAGCTGCTGAATCGACCCCGCAACGATGATGGTGGATCGGTTCCTCAATATGCGTTTTCCCCGGATGGTCGATATGTGGCATATCCCGAAGATTTGCGGCGAAGCGGTTACTACTATTGGGAAGCTGCCTCCAATATCTGGGTGCTTGATACTCAAACGGGACAAAAGGTCAATGTAACCCGAATGAGCGCGCAGCATGGCTCGCCACGCTGGACGCCGGACGGAAAATACATCTACTTCACCAGCAACCGACAGGGTACGGGGATCTTCGCTTTGCCATTGAAAGCTGAAGACGCCCGAGAAACGGAACTGGACTTGAAGTATGTCAAGCCAACATCACCAGTAAAGGTTGAGATCGACTTTGAGGACATCGAGAATCGGGCCCGCCGGATCGTTACCACGGGAGTCGTTTCCAATATCCGCTTCGATGCGACGAACGGCGAGGTGTTCTATCTTCTCGATGGCGACATCAATCGCGCCGAATACAGTGGAGACAATCCGAAGAAAGTCACCAATGGTGGCGGCATCAGATCATTCGAGTTTTCCAAGGACGGCAACTCTCTGGAATTCATCCGAAATGGAACGCTCAATACGTTGAACTTGCGGGCTCCCCAAATGCCGATCACGACTGTAGCGTTTCGGGTTGATTGGAAGCGTGATGTTCGAAAAGAGCGCGCGGCAGCGTACGAGCAGTTCTGGAGCGCATTCAACCGAAGCTTTTACGATGCCAACTTCCATGGTCGGAACTGGCTTGAGCTGAAGGGCCGGTATGCGAAGTTCCTTCCGTCGGTCGGCCATAGAAATGAGATGGCTACGGTGTTGAACATGCTGGTTGGAAACTTGGAGGCATCGCACTCGGAAGTTGGTCCTGCAGCCGGTAATCCAAATGGCGAAAGTTCAGCCCACCTGGGATTTCTATTCGACTACGACTATTCAGGTCCGGGAATCAAGATCAAAGAGGTTCCGGCTCGAACACCTGGCTCCTATGCCAAGACGAGCCTCAAGGCTGGCGAAATCGTCACCCACGTGAATGGCACTCCGACCCAGGCAAATGAAGCGCTGTACAGAGACGTTCTCAATGAGCAAAACAACCGTGACCTCACGCTAACCGTCAAGGGCACGGACGGCAAGTCCCGAGAAGTTAAATACCGCTCGATGAGTGGTGGCGAATTCGGCGGACTCATGACCGCAAACCGGCTCAAGTGGCGACGCGAGTATGTCGAAAAGAAGTCGGGCGGCAAGATCGGGTACGTCCACATTGCAGGCATGAGTGGCGGTGAACTGGCTCGATTCAACCAACAGGTCTGGGAATACGGAGAGGGCAAAAAGGCGCTGATCATCGATGTCCGAGGCAATGGTGGCGGCAATACGTCTGACCAGATCATCGACGTGCTGGAGCGGGTTCCAAATTCCATCTACCAAATTCGTGATGATGAGCCTCAGCTTGGACCAGGCCAGACGCTGGCCATTCCGATGGTCGTGATGGCAGCGGAAAACAGCTTTTCCAACGCAGAAATGTTCCCCTATGCAATGCGGCAAAGGAAGTTGGCGACGCTGGTGGGGTGGACCACTCCCGGGTACGTCATCTACACCTATGGTCTCCCTCTGATCGACGGGACCAGCGCGCGGATGCCAAGTACCGGCGTATATCGATTAGATGGATCGCCGCTAGAAAACATGGGGCAAGAGATGGATTTCGAAGTGCCCTACGGCCCGGAGGATTTCTTTGGCGACCGCGATCCTCAGCTTGACAAGGCAATCGAGGTGTTGCTCAAGCAGACAAAGTAAGCCGGTCTATTGGGCTAAAAGGTACAAGTTGTGAGCCCCGCAAGAACAATTGCGGGGCGACTCAGGTCCAATTTCGGGATTCAAGCCTTCTTTTGGTTTTCAATGAGTGAATTAAGCGAAGCATTGGTTTTACATGTCGAGGATAATGCCGACGACGAAATGTTGGTTAAGCGGGCCCTAAAGGGTGTGACGCAGAATACGATTGTTGTGGCCCGCGATGGAAAGGAAGCATTCAGCTATCTTTTCGAAGGCAAACTCTTGGGCGGACTCACGGAGCATCGCCTTCCCGATTTGATACTGCTTGATCTCAAGCTCCCGATCATCGGCGGCCTCGAGCTACTGGAAAAGATTCGCTCGGATGAGACCACCAAGAACATTCCGGTTGTCGTGTTAACGTCGTCTGACGAAGCCCGCGACGTTCAGAAGTGCTACCAACTTGGAGTCAACAGCTATGTTTCAAAACCGGTCGACTTCCAAAAGTTCATCGAGGCAGTGAAGCGGATCGGCAGTTACTGGTTGGAGACAAACCGAACACCTTGGTCCATCACGTCGCTCGTGGCGATGTTCTAGTTTTTGGGCGGCTCGCGCTTTAGCGTGAGTGGGTCTGGGAAAAAGCCCCCCGGGTCGTAAAAGTCCATGTTGCCGTCAGACCTGGGAGTCAATTCGATTTCCTTGATCTGTCCCTGGATCTCTTTGGGCTCTCGCTCAATTGGCGTGCCCGCGCGGGTTTCAATCTTTAACCTTGCTTTGCCATCACGAAAGGTCACCGAGCCGGCAACTGGCATTCCCGCCTCCGTGAGTTTGAACGTGTTGCCTTTGATCTCGAGCGTAACTTGGCCGAGGGTTCGCACCACGCCTGGGTTCTCACCCGAGTTGATTTTCAAGTCGCGATTCCCGCGCCACACGCCTTCATAGTTAAACGAGGGTCCACATCCAAGGACCAGGAGGAGTAAGGCTCCGGCGGATATAATTCTTAGGATGCCCGCGATCACTGCCGAAGTGTACTCTTCGATGGGTCTAACCTCCAGCGAGTACGATCTCATCCTCAAACTTCTCCATAGAGAACCGACTTACACCGAACTTGGAATGTTCGCGGTTATGTGGAGCGAGCACTGTGGCTATAAGTATTCGCGGCCAGTACTTGCCTACTTCAAGCGCTACAAAGCCGCCCTGGAAGGAGAAGGATTCGAAAACGCTGGCGTCATCGATATCGGAGATGGTTTAGGCATCACGATGAAGGTGGAGTCGCACAACCATCCTTCTGCCGTTGAACCTTATCAAGGTGCGGCGACCGGGGTTGGCGGCATCATTCGCGACATCCTCACGATGGGGGCTCGGCCGATTGCCGGCCTGAATTCACTTCGTTTCGGTCCGATTCGGGATGGAGAAGGCGATCCCGCGATCATCGAGCGTAATCGTTATCTCTTTGAGCACGTGGTGGCCGGAATCGCAGGGTATGGCAACTGTGTCGGAGTGCCAACGGTTGCCGGCGAGGTCGGCTTTCATCCGCGTTATAGCGGCAATCCCTTGGTCAACGCCATGTGCGTTGGCATCTTGAAACTCGACGAGATCACCACCGCCGCCGCCTCGGGCGAAGGCAATCCCGTGAACCGGCAAGGATGGAATACATGGAGCGACCTTTGCCAGTGCCGAACTGGATGAAGAGTCGGACTCGAAGCGGCCCAATGTTCAGATCGGCGATCCATTCGCCGAGAAGCAGTTGATCGAAGCAACGCTCGAGGCCCTGCAGACCGGCGCGATCGTCGGAATCCAAGACATGGGAGCGGCAGGTCTGACCTGCAGCACGGTTGAAATGTCCAGCAAAGGCAGCGTTGGCATGGTAATCGATCTCGACCGAGTTCCGATGCGCGAATCCGACATGACCGGATACGAATTGATGCTCAGTGAGAGCCAGGAGCGCATGCTGGCCGTTGCTTCCAAGGGGCGTGAACATGAAGTCATCGACGTCTTCCGCAAGTGGGGCCTTAAAGCAGAGGTCATTGGATACGTAACTGGAGACGGGATCTTGCGGGTCACTCGTAACGGCATCACTGAAGCCGAACTGGATCCCAAGCTTCTGACCGATCACTGTCCGGTGTATGAGTCTGAGATGGAAGAGCCCACGTACTTCCGCAATGCCGCCACGTTTGATTTGGCGCTCGTTCCAGAAGCTGACCCGCATGGTGCACTCCTCACATTGCTTGCCACACCAGAGATTGCAAGTAAGCGATGGGTGTATCAACAATACGATCAGCACGTGCAGACTCAAACGACCGTGGCGGCGGGAGAAGGCGATGCCGCGGTTTTGGCTCCGAGGGGAACAAAGAAGGGAATAGCGATCAAGATCGATGGCAACTCCCGGCAGACCTATCTTCATCCGTACTTTGGAGGTCAGCTTGCAGTCGCTGAGGCAGCGCGCAACGTCGCCTGTACCGGCGCAATGCCACAAGCAGTCACTGATGGGCTGAACTTTGGCAGTCCCCAATCGCCCCACGTCTATTGGCAGTTCAACCATGCAGTCAAGGGTATTGCCGATGCTGCAGAGGCGCTCGGAACGCCCGTGATCAGTGGAAACGTGAGTTTCTACAATGAAAGCGAGCTTGGAGAGGTGCCGCCAACACCACTGATCGGGATTGTGGGTGTGCTCTCAGATGCCGAAAACCGACTCCCATCTGCGCCCTCCGAAGTTTCTGAACTGTGGCTGATCTCGGTGCCCAATCTGAACGTGACCCATGACGGCCTCGGGGCCAGCGCCTATTTGAACTATGTCGGCGGACATGAAGACGGGTACCCTGTCGCTCCAAATCTAGAAGCAGAGAAGGCGCTTCATTGCGCGCTTGCACAACTTGCAGAAGATCGAACCATCCTCAGCGCCCATGACGTGAGTGAAGGCGGGACAGGCGTGGCTCTGGCCGAAATTGCGATTCGGGCAGGCATGGCGGTGTCCGCGGAACTGGACGGGCCGGCGTTCGTCTATTCCAGCAGAACCGATGCACGATTGTTCGGAGAGTTGCCAGGCTATGTCCTGGTCAGTTCAACGCCGGAGCGTGAGCAGGCACTGAAAGGCGTTTGCGAGCAGTTCAATCTGTCGATTCAAAAAGTTGGCAGTATTGAAGCAGGTGACCATTTGTCCGTCAAGGTGGGCGGTTCGATGATTTCGTGGCCCATTGCAGGGTTGCGATCGGCATTTGAAGATGCGATTCCCCTGGTCCTGAATGGGGGCCAGTCATAGGATGTAATGAAGATGTTTTTGGAGAAAGGTAGTTTGATGAGATCGAAGTTGTTTGCCGTTGGAGCATTGACCGTAGCATGTATTTCGGCGTTTGCTCAGAATTCAGGTGGTCAACAAGGTTCGCCTCCAACTCAAGAGACTGCCGCGCAAAAGAAGGACCGCGAACAAAAGCAACGCATCATGGATGCGGTCGCAAGTTACAAGGCAGGCAATGTTGCCCTGGCGAAGACCAATTTTGAGTCTCTCTATGCGGAAATCCCCGAGAATCCGGACGTTCAAACCTGGCTCGGATTCATTTACCTAAGGACAAATGAGGCTGCGAAAGCCGTGCCGCTACTGGAAAAGGCGGCCAAAGTTCGCACCAAAGACCTTGAGGTTCAAACCAACTTGGGTAATGCCCTGCTGGAAACCAATCAGCTTGATGCTGCGTTGGCTCAATTCGACGTGGTCGCCAAGCTGAATCCGAATATGGCGGAACCTCACTACAACAAGGGCGGCGTGTACCTGAAAAAAGGTGACTACGCGAAGGCTATCACGGCTTTCACTGAGGCCGATCGCCTCAAACCAAACGATGCATTCACTCTGAACAACCTTGGCGTAGCGTACGAGAAGACCCGGAATATTGCCGAGGCTGCAACGCGGTTCAAACGAGCTGCCGACCTTCGGCCCGATCACCGCACCTTTGTCCGCAATGCTGGACTGACACTGGTCATCGCACGACGAGTACCGGAAGCGATCCCGTACCTTGAAAAGAGCTACAAGGCTGATCCAGCCGACCTCATGGTGGCAACGGCG